>USGN01000122.1 GCA_900554255.1 uncultured Collinsella sp.
CGTAGCGGCGCGTCGAGGTTATCGATATAACAAACGGGGATCGGATGTGAATATCCGGTCCCCGTTTTTGTTTGGGCATGAGCGACTGTTGTTGTACGGTACTCGGCTGTCAGTTGCCTTGCGACTTTCTGACTGCTTCGTTAGGCCAGCTCCGCTCCCAGGGCTTTGCAGGCCGCTTCGCCCTCGTCGTCGGGTGCGTCGTAGCAGATGACGGAATCTACGACGTTGACGCCGGCCTCGTCGGCGTCGGCCTTCCAGTTGTCCATCCATTCGCCCTCGGCCCACGAATAAGAGCCAAAGAGGACGACCTTCTTGTCGCCGAGGGTCTCCTTGACCTCATCCCACATGGGCTGGAACTCATCATATTCAAGCTCCTCGGAACCCATGGCGGGGCAGCCGAAGGCGATAGCGTCATAGCCAGCGGCCTTGTCTGCGGAGAAGTCGGCGCAGGAGATGACCTCTGCCTCGGCGCCGGCATCGGTTGCACCTTCGGCAACGAGGTTTGCCATGGCCTCGGTGTTGCCCGTGCCGCTCCAGTAGACGACGGCGATCTTGCTCATGTTGAGTCCTTTCAGTTGTGCGGCAGGTTGCCACGGCTTCTATGTTCTATCGGGTTGCCTGGGCAAGTTGCGCCAAGCTGTAGCCCTGCTGATAGACAAAGGTGAAGTATTGGGTGCAGGCGCGGTAGGCATCAAACGTCGCAAGTGCCTGCTCGACATTTGCGTAGACCTTCCAGGCCCCAAAGACCTTATAGTTCTCGCCGCGCTGGACGATAAACTCGTGCACGTCGTCGTAGGGATATCCTAGGAAGTAGCCTATTTCGTGCGGAAACTCGCAGGTGCAGTCGTTGCTGCAGCTAGCTTGCTGGGGTAGTGCGCATCGAGTCTGGCTACAGGCGCATTCCGCGACGTTATTACTCGCGAGCGTGATGCGTGATGCCAAATGCACAAGGCATGTCGAAAGGTCTCTCGTGTCGTAGCCTTCCGAGGCGAGCGCCGTTTTGGCGCGAGGGTCCGCGAAATAGGTGGTGAGGCTTTTGGCTCGGTACACGTACACGAGCGCTCCGCAGGGCCGCCAGACCAAAACACTCAGGTGGATGCCGAGCGGGTCAAGCTCGCGATTGCACTGGGCGATAACGTTGAGCAGGCGTACTCGGCGATCTGTGATTGGCGCGGTCGCGCCCGAACCATCCTGATGGGCGTAGACGCCGGGATAGGTAAAGAGCGATGCCGGCTTGATGCCCGCGAGCGTGGGGGAGCAGTTGCGCACGACTGCTGCCTGAAACGTTGGGATGTCTATGGTTCGAGTCACGTCGCTCCTTACGGATCTAAACTGTTAGCCTAGGAAAACTTATACACGAAAGTAAGCCTTGGTCAACTAAAAAGTAAGAAAAGGGAAACTAATTGATCGAACGGACATGGTTTTGGGTTAAGATGGGGATACCCCATGGGGGTATCTAGATAGTGCTACTGAAAGGGGAACGCATGAGTGACTTGCTCAACCCTGCGAATCTCATCGTGCTGACCGTCATTGCCGTCGGCATGTTTTTTGGACTGCGTCGCATTGTCGCTTCGACACACGGAAAGAGCTGCTGCAGCGATGGCGCGAGCGGTAAGAAGGCCAAAAGGTTGTTGTGGTGGATACCGATGCATCGCACTATCCCTATAGCGATGAGCTACTCATCGGCGGCATGAGCTGTGACGGCTGCGCTCAGAACGTAGCCAATGCCCTCAATGCGCTGGATGGCGTGTGGGCAACGGTGACGTATGCGGACCACACAGCGCGCGTGCGCTCCAAGCGGCCGATCGATCGCGGTGTCCTTGAGGCTGCCGTGAGAGATGCGGGTTACTACGTCATGACGCTGTAGGCCTTGCCTTGGATGCGCGTCCTTGTCTAGGCTCGTCCGCGTAGCTCGATGTCCTGGATGTCGTCGAAGTCGATGGCGATATCTTTGAGCTTGAGGAGTTTGAAAGCAGGGAGCG
Source organism: uncultured Collinsella sp. (assembly GCA_900554255.1). Taxonomy (GTDB): domain Bacteria; phylum Actinomycetota; class Coriobacteriia; order Coriobacteriales; family Coriobacteriaceae; genus Collinsella. The sequence goes on from USGN01000122.1 coordinate 1,983, forward strand.
CCTCGTCGAGGATGCCGGTGCGGCTGCGATAGCCGTATGTATCGTAATAGGTGACACGAACCAAGTCGCCGCGCTTGAGGCCCTCGAGCTTTTTCGAAAGTTCGAGGGCTTTTTCTTCTGTGAGTTCGCATTTTGGCTCGGCGGTGATCTCTTGTTTACGCACGAGCTCGTAGTATCCCGTGAGAGCGGCGAATGGCATAAACTGTGCGGCGCGGTTGGCGCGCACGGCACCGTTGGCGGTGAGCCTGGGGTCGGCGGAGCGACGTCTTCCCTCGGGGTCCGCTAGGCGTTCAAAAGGTGTCGGTGGCCGCATCGGCTGTTGTTGGGACTTAGGCACGATGTCCTCCTACCTGATCGTTGCGTTCGCGCGCGGTGGCGCCGGCGGTAAAGCTTAATCCCTTGACGAGCGCGTTCTTGCCGTACTTGCCCTTCACGGCCAGGACGGCGCGCGCCAGGTCGCGCTCGCGCTCATCGGTCTCGATATCGCTGAACAGATCGATGGTGGCAAATTCCTCGGGCACAAGATTGCTAAAGCCCAGGTTGATGCGCTTGACCGGTCGTTTGGGATCGACAGTCTGCGCCCAGAGCTCATCGAAATAGCCCATGATCTTCTTAAACGAATTGGTACGCTCGGGCAGCTTGCGCGAGGCGTTGGAGTGCGCAAAGAGCGCGGCATAGCCACCACGCGGTTTGCCACCATGCTCTCCCACAAAGATGCCATCGATTGCCTGCGCCTCGCGCGCCAGGCGGCGCCGTTCGTCATCGCGCTGGACGGGCTTGGGAGCACGGGGCGCGAGCTCGGGGCCGGCGGTTGCGGTGGGTTCGATGCTCGACGTACTCGAGCGCAGGTGTCCGCATCCGTCCACATATTGTGCAGTACCGCTGGCATCAAGCCTGCGTATGTCGGCGCGCTCGCTCGCGTAGCCCACAAAGAGCGAGATGCTGTCGCAGACCACGTGCTTATCGACTAAGTCCAACACGGCGTTGTCGACCATCTCGCGCAAGACGGTGTAGGCCTGCTCGTAGGCATAGCCCTTCGAGAGCACCTGTCCTGTGGTGGTCGAAGTTGCTTGCGGGCGATAGGCTTGGATATCGGCGATGGTTGTCGGCTCGCGTCCGAAGGCGTGGTCGATGAGATACTCGGCATTGACGCCGAGCTCGTCGTAAAGCAGGTTTTCGTCGAGCGCCGCGACGCCCATCAGATCGTAGACGCCGTATTTTTCGAGTCGTGCTGCCACGCCGGGGCCGATGCCCCAGATATCGGTGATGGGACGATGGGGCCAGATTTCCTTGCGAAAGGTCTCATCGTCGAGTATGCCGATGCGGCTGGGTACGTGCTTGGCGGTGATATCGAGTGCAACTTTGGCCTGGAATAGGTTGGGGCCGATGCCGACCGTCGCCGTGATGCCGGTGCGCGCCAGGACCTCGTCGCGCAACATGCAGGCGAAGCCTTCCGCGTCGGTGTGATAGAGGTCCAGATAGGGTGTCACGTCGATAAAGCACTCGTCAATTGAGTAGACGTGAACGTCTTGCGGACTGACGTATTCCAGGTAGATACCGTAGATCTGCGCCGACACCTCCATGTAGTGCTGCATGCGCGGTACGGCCTTGATGTAGTCGATGCCGTCGGGAATCTCGAATAGACGGCAGCGGTTGTGTATTCCAAGGTCCTTCATAGCCTGCGTGATGGCGAGGCAGATGGTCGTGCGTCCGCGCGATTCGTCGGCAACGACTAGGTTGGTGGTGAGCGGATCGAGCCCACGGTCGACACACTCGACGCTGGCATAGAACGTCTTAAGGTCGATGCAGATATAGGTGTGCTGCTCGTGCGCCATCCGTGTCCCTCCATCAAACACATGTTCTTATCGAATATCTGTTCGATAATACCCGCTCGTCCGGACATCGTCAAAACCTGTTCCTTTTTGCCAGGTATAGTCGTGCAACTGCATCGGGTTTTAACGCAGCTCTAAAGAGTGCGAAACAGCTCGGAAAACCTTGCTTCGTAGCATGAGCCTAACGATTGATACCGCCTATGCGCACGGAAGGGTTGTGGGAAAGATGGTCAATTATGGGTTTGGTATGCCGACGCGCTTGGTTGCGGATGGGGATGTGGCTCGCTGGTGCGGGCGATTGGTTGCCCACTACGCTGGCACCAAGGCACTGGTCGTGTTGGGCGGTGACAAGCATACGCGTGATGAGCTCGTCTCGGCGGCACTCGGCTCGCTCGATCGCGCCCTACTCGAGCGTGTGCTTATCCGCTGCGGCTCGTTTGAGGGCGACGGGGGAGACGAACTGGTCGACGAAGCCGTGGCCCTGGCGACCGACGAAGGCGTGGACTTTGTCCTGGCGATTGGCGATGCCGATGCTGCCGGCTTTGCGCGCGAACTCGCGCGTCGCATGGCGGCGCTCGATGCCGGCGAAGATGGTTTTGTCCCTTATGGATGCATTGTCTCGGAGGGCAAGGTGCCTGCTGTCGTGGGCACCGGCGAGGTTCCCGTTTTTGCCATTATCGCGCCCGAACTGCTGGAGGGCATCGGGTCTCCTCTGCGTGAGTTGCTCGGTAGCGTCTGCGCCGTGGCCTAATATTTGCCATAAAGGGATGGGTTATTTTTGGTT
>USGN01000123.1 GCA_900554255.1 uncultured Collinsella sp.
CCTCGGTTCGCGCCCGTTTTTTATAAGAGCTGCGATTTCCGGCTCTCTGTTCACAGAAAATATATGAACATATGTTCGATACACATACATCTACCTGCGTGTTTTCTGTCGAAAAACTTTGCTACTCCAAAAACTCAATCGCGTCAAGGCTTTTCTTGCCCAACGGTCGCTACCTGATAAACTATTAGGTTGCGATAACTGGCGAAGCTATGCCTCGCCAACCCACCGAGCATTTCCGTGAAGGAGGAAAAACCTGGTGACCTACGCATACACTGCCACTGAGCGCAAGCGCGTCAGCTTCGGGAAAATCCCGGAGGCCATGGAGCTCCCCAACCTTATCTCTGTTCAAAGGGAATCCTTTGAGCGTTTTAAGGACGAGGGCCTTCGTGAGGCGTTCAAGGAATCCAGCCCCATCCAGAGCCAGAACCATGTTCTCGAGGTTACCTTCGGCGAGCATCAGTTCGGCGACCCCGCGCACACCGTCGAGGAGTGCCGCGAGAAGGACATGACCTATCAGGCCCCGCTTCTGACCGACGTCCGTCTCACCAACAAGGAGACCGGCGAGATCAAGGAGCAGCTCGTCTTTATGGGCGACTTCCCCATGATGACCGATCAGGGCACCTTCATCATCAACGGTACCGAGCGTATCGTCGTCTCGCAGCTCGTCCGTTCCCCGGGTGTGTACTACAGCTCCGAGATGGATTCGGGCAAGCAGATCTACAAGGCCCAGATCATCCCGTCCCGCGGTGCCTGGCTCGAGTTTGAGGTCGACAAGCGCGACCAGCTCATGGTCTCCATCGACCGTAAGCGCAAGCAGAGCGCCACGATGTTCCTGCGCGCCCTTGGCATCGCCGTCACCAACGACGACATCATCGAGCTGCTCGGCAACTCCGATGTGATCAAGCGCACCCTGGAGCGCGACACCGCCCTCACTCGCGAGGACGCCCTCATCGAGATCTACCGTCGTCTGCGCCCGGGCGAGCCTCCCACCGTGGACGCTTCCCGCAGCCTGCTCGAGGGCCTGCTCTTCAACCCGCAGCGCTACGATCTGGCCCGCGTCGGTCGTTACAAGGTCAACAAGAAGCTCAACCTCACCACCGAGGAAGAGGTCACGGTGCTCACCGACGAGGATATCGTCGCTACGCTGCGCTACCTCCTGTCCCTCGCTGCCGGCGAGCAGGGCTTCAAGGTCGACGACATCGACCACTTTGGCAACCGCCGCATCCGCACCGTCGGCGAGCTCGTCGCCAACCAGTTCCGTATCGGCATGAGCCGTATGGAGCGCGTCGTCCGTGAGCGCATGAGCTCCCAGGACATCGATGAGATCACCCCGCAGTCGCTCATCAACATCCGTCCGATCGTGGCCTCCATCAAGGAGTTCTTCGGCTCCTCGCAGCTCTCGCAGTTCATGGACCAGGCGAACCCCCTGACCGGTCTGACCCACAAGCGCCGCCTGTCCGCACTCGGCCCTGGCGGTCTTGCCGGCCACAAGTCCGGCTCCAGCCGCCGCACCAACGTGCCGACGGCCGTCCGCGACGTTCACAACTCGCACTACAGCCGCATGTGCCCGATCGAGACCCCCGAAGGCCCCAACATCGGCCTGATCGGCTCGCTCGCCCTCTACGCATCGAGGCCCCGTTCCGTCGCGTCGAGAACGGCGTTGCCACCGACCAGATCGACTGGATGACCGCTGACGAGGAAGAGAAGCACGTCATCGCGCCGGCTAACACGCCGCTCGATCCCAAGACCAACGAGTTCATCACGACCGATGCCGAGGGCAAGCTTGTCCGCCCGCACACCGTGATCGCCCGTACCCGCGACTTCGACGGCTCCTTCGGCGCTCCCGCTGACGTGCCCGTCGAGGACGTCGACTACATGGACGTCTCGCCGCGTCAGATGCTCTCCGTCGCAGCCACGCTGATCCCGTTCCTTGAGCACGACGACGCCAAGCGTACGCTGATGGGCGCCAACATGCAGCGTCAGGCCGTGCCGCTGGTTCACCCTGCCGCTCCCTATGTCGGTACCGGCATGGAGCGTCGCGCCGCCCTGGACTCCGGCGAGGTCACCCTGGCCAAGAACGCCGGCGAGGTCATTTTTGCCGACGCCGCCAAGATCATCGTCAAGCATGCCGGCGGCATGGACGAGTATCACCTGGCCAAGTACCAGCGCTCCAACCAGTCCACCTGCATCAACCACCGTCCGCTCGTGCGCGTCGGTGACACCGTTGAGCAGGGCGAGCCCCTGGCCGACGGTCCTTCGACCGATCATGGCGAGCTCGCACTGGGTCAGAACCTCACCGTGGCCTACATGCCGTGGGAAGGCTTTAACTACGAGGACGGTATCGTCGTGTCCGAGCGCCTGGTGGCCGAGGACCTGCTGACGACCATCAACATCACCCGTCACGAGATCGACGCCCGCGACACCAAGCTCGGCCCCGAGGAGATCACCCGCGAGATCCCGAACCTCTCCGAGGACATGCTTGCCAACCTCGACGAGGACGGCATCATCCGCATCGGCGCCGAGGTCGGCCCTGGCGACATCCTGGTCGGCAAGGTCACGCCTAAGGGCGAGAGCGCTCTGACCGCCGAGGAGCGCCTGCTGCGCGCCATCTTCGGTGCCAAGGCCCACGACGTTCGCGACACCTCCCTTAAGATGCCTCACGGCGCTTACGGCCGCGTCATCGATGTCGTCCGCTTTAGCCGCGAGAACGGCGACGACCTGGCCCCCGGCGTCAACGAGCAGGTGCGCGTCTACGTCGCCCAGCGTCGTAAGATCCAGCAGGGCGATAAGATCGCCGGCCGCCACGGCAACAAGGGTGTTATTTGTAACGTTCTGCCGGTCGAGGACATGCCCTACATGGCTGACGGTACCCCGATCGACGTTATCCTCAACCCGCTGGGCGTTCCTTCGCGTATGAACGTCGGCCAGCTGCTCGAGTGCCACCTTGGCTGGGCTGCTGCCTGCGGTTGGGATACCGAGCAGGCCGACTCCGACAAGTACGTCCCCGGTCCGTTCTTCACCGCGACGCCCGTCTTCGACGGCGCCAAGGAGGACGAGATCGCCGAGGTCATTCGTCGTGCTAACAAGAACATGCTCAACAAGGCCACCGCTGCCTTTGGCGATCACATGCGCCCCGAGTTCGTCACCCAGCTTGACGAGCGCGGCAAGACCCGCCTGTTCGACGGCCGCACCGGCGAGGAGTTCCGCGAGCCCATTACCGTGGGTACGTCCTACATCCTCAAGCTCGGCCACATGGTTGACGACAAGATCCACGCCCGTTCGACCGGCCCTTACAGCCTGGTTACCCAGCAGCCTCTGGGCGGCAAGGCTCAGTTCGGCGGCCAGCGCTTCGGCGAGATGGAAGTTTGGGCACTGTACGCTTACGGTGCTTCCAACGTCCTGCAGGAGATCCTGACCGTCAAGTCCGACGATACCGTGGGCCGTGTCAAGACCTACGAGTCCATCGTCAAGGGCGAGAACGTTCCTGTCCCGGGTATCCCCGAGTCCTTCAAGGTTCTCGTCAAGGAGATCCGCTCCCTCGCACTGGACATCGAGCCCATGCACGATGCCGACGAGGACGCCTCCGCCCCTGTGACCGCCGAGGAGACCTCTGCTCTCGACGACCTGGCTGCGCTCGCCGGCGTTGACGCCGACGTCGAGGCCGAGGATGCCGAGACCGCCGAGGCGCCCGAGGCTGTCGCCGCCACGACCACTGATAAGGAGTAGTTGACTGTGGCAGATTTCGAAGCTACTGATTTTGACTCGGTAAAGATCTCCCTTGCCTCCGCCGACCAGATCCGTTCCTGGTCGCACGGTGAGGTCAAGAAGCCGGAGACCATCAATTACCGTACCCTCAAGCCCGAGAAGGACGGCCTGTTCTGCGAGAAGATCTTCGGTCCCGCCAAGGACTGGGAGTGCTCCTGCGGCAAGTACAAGGGCATCCGCTTTAAGGGCATCGTCTGCGAGCGCTGCGGCGTCGAGGTCACCTCGGCCAAGGTGCGTCGCGACCGCATGGGTCACATCGAGCTCGCCGCTCCCGTGTCCCACATCTGGTACTTCAAGAGCCCCACGAGCTTCCCGATGAGCCGTATGCTCGACATCAAGTCCAAGGACCTCGAGAAGGTTCTGTACTTTGCCAGCTATATCGTTCTGGACCCCGGCACGTTCGAGGGCCTGGAAAAATACAAGCTGCTTTCCGACTATGACAAGCGCAACGCTTTTGACATTGAGAAATACCGCAGCCGGAAGCTGGTAGTCAAGCCCAATGAAACCTTCGATCTTTATGACATGGGCGAGGTCGAAGCAGAATGAAGCCCCGTCTTGTACCGCGCAATGAAGCGGAACAAGGACGGGGCTTCTATTTTTTTGCCCATTTTCAATAGATAACCGAAAAACAATCAATTTACAGATTATAAGGAGGAATTTTATGGCTTTTATCAATCAGGCAGTTACGGTCCTTCAGACCCTCGTTGTTGCTCTCGGAGCTGGCCTTGCCGTGTGGGGTGTCATTAACCTGATGGAAGGTTACGGCAACGATAACCCCGGCGCGAAGTCGCA
>USGN01000124.1 GCA_900554255.1 uncultured Collinsella sp.
CATGAAAAAGGCAAGGCATAGACCTTCTGGTCATGCCTTGCCTTTTGAATGACAAATTGTCGCTCTGGGCGGCGCGCAGCGTCGAGCGGTTACGGCGTTTGGTAAAACGCCGTAACCCCCTAGTACATCTTTGCGCCGGCGGGGATGGAGGCGTCGAGCTGGATCAGGTTGAGGCACTCCTCACCATCCTCCTCGTGGATGGCACTGATGAGCATGCCGCAGCTGGGGATGCCCATCATCTTGCGCGGAGGCAGGTTGGTGATGGCGAGCAAGGTCTTGCCGACCAGGTCCTCGGGCTCGTAATAAGCGTGAATACCGGAGAGGATGGTGCGGTCGGTGCCGGTGCCGTCGTCGAGCGTAAAGTTCAGCAGCTTCTTGGACTTCTTGACGGCCTCGCATGCCTTGACCTTCACAGCGCGGAAGTCGCTCTTGGAGAAGGTATCAAAGTCGACGAACTCCTCAAACAGCGGCTCAACGGCGATCTTGGAGTAATCGAGCGTGGGCTTAAGCGACTTAACGAACGGGCTCGCGGCGTTGCCGGCCTCGGCAGCCTTGGCGGCAGCGGCACCGGACTGGAAACCCTTCTCGGGCTTCATGTGCGGGAACAGCAGCACGTCGCGGATAGAAGCCTGGTTGGTGAGCAGCATGACCACGCGGTCGATACCGATGCCGATGCCGCCCGCGGGAGGCATACCGTACTCGAGGGCGCGTACGTAATCCTCGTCGTACTCCATGGCCTCGTCGTCACCGCCGGCCTTCTCGGCCATCTGGGCAGCGAAGCGCTCGGCCTGGTCGACCGGGTCGTTGAGCTCGGAGAACGCGTTGGCGTACTCGTGACCGGCAATAACCAGCTCAAAGCGGTGCGTCAGGCGCGGGTCGTCCTCAAAACGCTTGGCAAGCGGGCTGACCTCGATGGGGTAATCGCACACGAACGTCGGGTTGACGATGGTGTCCTCGCCCAGCTCATCGTAAATCTCGGCGATGATCTTGCCGGCAGTCCACTCGGGCTTAATCTCCAGGCCCTTCTCGCGCGCGGCGGCAGCAAGCTCCTCGACCGGCGTGTCGATGGTGACCTGCTTGCCGAGCACGTCGGAGACGATGTCGGTCATGGGACGGCTGGCCCACTCACCAGAAAGGTCGATAGTCTGGCCCTGGTACTCAATAACCTCGGGGTTGCCGATGGCCTTGTTGGCAGCCTTGATGACACCTTGGGCGAGTGCCTTCATGCCCTCGAGGTCGGAGAAGGCACGGTAGGCCTCCATCGTGGTGAACTCGGGGTTGTGGGTAAGGTCCATGCCCTCGTTACGGAAGATGCGGCCGATCTCGAACACGCGCTCAAAACCACCGACGATGCAGCGCTTGAGGTGCAGCTCGGTGGCGATACGCAGGTAGCACTCCTGATCGAGCGCGTTGAAGTGGGTAATGAACGGCTTGGCAGTAGCGCCGCCCTGGATGGTCTGCAGGATGGGGGTCTCGACCTCCATGTAGCCGTCGGACTCCATAAAGCGACGGAAGGTGGAGAGAATCTGCGAACGCTTACGGAAGGTCTCGCGAACGTCGTCGTTGGCGATCAGGTCGACATAGCGCTGGCGATAGCGGGTCTCCTTGTCGGAAAGACCGTGGAACTTCTCGGGCAGCGGACGAACGGCCTTGGCAAGCAGGGTCGCGCTCTTAGGGGCAACGGAAAGCTGGCCACGCTGGGTGCGCACGACCACGCCGGTCACGCCCAGGATGTCGCCCAGGTCGAGGGCCTTGAGCGTATTCCAGGCAGCCTCGTCCATGTCGTTGATGCGGCAGAACAGCTGAATCTCGGCAGTCGCATCGCGCACGACGATGAACATGATCTTGCCCTGGCCGCGCTTGGCGACTACGCGGCCGGCGATCTTCACGACGTCCTCGGTGTCCTCGCCATCGGCAAGCTCGGCGTACTTAGTCTCGATATCGGCGACGTAGTCCTCAAGCTCAGAGTGCTCGGGATAGGGGTTCTGGCCCGCCTCGAACAGGGCGGCGCGCTTGGCCAGGCGGGTGGCGCGCTCGTCGTTGAGCGTCGATGCCTGATCTGCGGCGTTCTGGTTCTCTGCCATAAGTTAGCTCCTCAAACTAAAACGCTCCCCAGGATTCGGTCCCAGGGAGCGAAAACATACCTTTACGCGGGACCGTGGTCTAGCGTGCGATCTTGGCGATGGTGTAGACGCGAGTCTTGCCGGAAGGCGTAACGACCTCGACGGAGTCGCCCTCGCCGTGACCGATGATGGCGTGACCGACCGGAGACTCGTTGGAGATCTTGTGCTCGAGCGAGTTGGTCTCGGTGGTACCGACGAGCGTGACTTCCATGACCTCGCCGTTGGGATCAATCAGCGAAACGGTGGAACCGATGGAGACGGTCAGGTCGCCCGTGGTGGCAGCAACCTGAGCGTTGGCGAGGATGGCCTGGATCTCGGCAATACGAGCGGCGTTCTGGGCCTGCTTGTCCTTAGCGGCGTCGTACTCGGAGTTCTCCGAAAGGTCGCCAAACGCGCGGGCTTCCTTGATGTCCTCGACGATCTCCTTGGCGTAATCGCCCTCACGCCAAGCGAGCTCCTCGACGAGCTTCTGGCGGCCCTCAGCGGTCAGTACGATCTGGCTTGCGTCCATACGGATATCTCCCCAACTCTGATCAAACAATCAACTGTCAACAAAACGAAAAAGACCGGCTAGCCTGCGGGCAAGCCGGTCAGGTGCTCACCCCAAAGGGATGGGACTACTCTGCGTCCGCGTCGCTGTCCTCTGCCTGCTTCTTCTTGGCAGCAGCGAGCTTTGCCTCGAGCTCAGCGATCTCCTTGTCCTCCTCGGACTGCTCGACCACGACCTCCTCGGCCTGCTTGGTCTCGGCCTTATCGTCGCCCTCCATACCCTCACGGATATTCTTGACGGTAGAGCCGAGGGACTTGCCGAGCTTCGGCAGGTTCTTGGGCCCGAAGATAATCAGGACAACGACGAGAATAATGATGAGCTCAGGAGCCCTCAGTCCAAACATGTAGACCTCCACAATACAGCGAGACAAGCTCGAATGAGTATACCGCGGGTATCGCGGTATCACAACACTAGCTAAAAAAAGGGACCGCAAGAAGCGGTCCCTCCTCATGCTCTGGTCGGGTTGACTGGATTTGAACCAGCGACCCCTGCGTCCCGAACGCAGTGCTCTACCAAACTGAGCCACAACCCGTTAGCTCGACTATAGTAACAAAGATTTTCGCCGCATGCTAGAGAAATTTTTATTTCTTTGGCGCGTCGATTTGAACCGTGTTGGGAATAAGCTCAGTCGCGCAGGCCCACCAGCCACTTTGCTGGGCAGCATCGGCAAGCCTTTCGGCCGTGGCAGCGGTGTCGCAAATGGCAAACGAGCAGGCACCCGATCCGCACACATCTACAGCAACGGTTCCGTCCTGTTTACGCAGCCAGTCGAGGACCGTTTGAATCTGCGACTCCATCTGTGCGGAAATGACACCGAGGTTGTTATGGATGAGTGCATATGCCGTCTCGGCATCACCAGCACGCAAGGCAGAAGCTATCGCGCCGGGCTTGTCCGCAGGCACCGGGGCCTCGTCAAAACGTCGATAGGCTTCAATTGTCGAAACGCTTGCCTCGCGCGGCTTGACCAGCACGACGGGCGTCGCGGGCAGCGCGGGGTACTCAGTTGCCAGCACGTCTCCCCCACCTACGTAGAACGCAGGACTCGCGTGCAAAAAGAACGGGACGTCAGCACCAATGCCCCGCGCAATATCGTCGAGCGCTGGGTCGGTGCGATCAATGCCCCAGAGCTCCGCCAAGGCGACAATGACCGCGGCCGCATCCGTCGAGGGGCCGCCCAAGCCGGCGCACAATGGAATGCGCTTCTCAATCGTCACGCAGATGTTTGCCTCGCGACCATAATGCTCGGCCATAGCAACCGCAGCCCGATACGCCGTATTCTTTTGCATGGGAAAATCTGATGCTGGAACCGTCTGGACAGTCAGCGCCTGCGCCGGCGTGACCGTCACGGTATCGGAAAGACCGACGGCTGCCATCAGGGAATCGACCCTGTGGTAGCCGCGGTCATCGCGCTCGGTATGAACCCCCAGGTAGAGGTTAATCTTTGCCGGCGCGGAAAGAGTCAGGGACCGATCGGTCACCGTTAGTGCTCCTCGAGCTGATTGCCGAGCGGGGTAAAGATATGCTCGCCGCTCTCAGGGTCGAACAGCTCGACCTGACCGGTGAGGACATCGATATACTGGTAGGACTGACGCGACTTGCGGCCGCGGCGCTCGTCAACCTCGACGATAAAGACGGCGGGGTGGACGCTCTTGATGGTGCCCATGCGCTCGACAACGCGGGTGCGGCCCATGTTGGCCTTAACCTTGACGCGATCGCCCACCATATCGGTCAGCTTCTCGTGGATGTCGTCGACGTGATTGACTTCCATCTCTTCCATGAACAGGGCCTCCAGAAGGTGCAATTCAAAAAGGGGATAATACCCCTAAGATAGACAAAACTCTAATATTATAGCACCCTGCTGCCGCCA
>USGN01000125.1 GCA_900554255.1 uncultured Collinsella sp.
GAGCCGATGCCGACGATGATGGCGTCGGCATCGTCGATAAGGTCTCGAAGCCTCATCGCTTCTCTTTCTAGAGGCGGCATCGGGCGATCTCCTCGAAAGCCGTGGCCATATTGCCGTCAACGAGGATCGTCTCGCACGAGGCGTCGGGCGCCATGGCCTGACTGTAGTTGAACACGATGTAGGTGGCGTGCTCGCAGGTGCTCGCGACCTGGGCGAGCATGCGCTTTATGACGCCGTTGCGCACCCCCACGCCAAGTTCGAGGATGGCGACCCTGCCGTTGCGATGGGCTTGCACAAGGCGCTCGAGCTCCTCGAGCTGGGCCGTGGCGAGGGCGTCTGGATGGGCGAGACGCCGCTCGTCGATCGACGTGCGTATGCTCCCCTCCGTCTCGAGCACGCGACCCTCATTGAACCCTGCGCGCGCGAAGTGCCCGTCGATATTGCACGTGATCACGAAGGTGTCGGCGTGCTCCGCAAGATGCCGCAGCTCATTCATGAGCGGGCTGGGCTCATACTCGACATACTCCTTTTGATGAAACCGCTCGGCCCATCGGCGTCGCACATTTGCATTCGGAGAGGCGAGCCCCTGCAGTATGCAGCCGATGTCGTCGGCCAGGGCGAGGTCCCCGTAAGCCTCTCGGAAATGAGCATCGGCGCATAAGAGGTTGAGCCCCTCCGCCATGTCGAGTCCGTTGCTAGCGCCGATGATGACAAGATCCGCCTCGGCTAGCGCCCTGCCTATGCGAACTGCTTTCGCCGTCTCCATGCGCTACCTCCCCAGCGTGTTGCGCACGTCAGCGAGCACGTCGGCGATATCGGCGCGAACGGCGAGCCCCCGATCCTCGATCGCACGGGGGAGAAACTGCGTCTTGTTGTTCACGGCGATGTAGCTAGCCTGCGGCAACTGCGCCGTGAGGGCCCAGAACGGCTCTTGGATAAACGCAGGCGTCATGCGGCCCACGCCCAGCTCGAGGAAAAGGATCCTCTGCCGCGCGTGCGCGTCGAGCCAGTCGGACACCTTGTGGTACTGCTCCTCGTAGAGCGCGCCCTGCAGGAAGTTGCCGTAGCCGCGAACCCAGGGGAATGCCTCTGCCCCGCAGTGCGGGCAGCGCGGCACGAGCTCTGTCGGAACCTCAAGGCCGTCTCCCATGGCCTCTACCATGCGGGAGACCGGCTCGACCGCGTCCCACACCTCGTCGGTGCAACAGTGGGAGCACTGGAAGAAGCGGTGGTCGCCTTGGATCTCTGCCACCTTCTCCCAAGGGTAGATTTTCATGAACTGCGTGTCCTGGTTGGTGGTGAGAACGAAGAAGTCTTTCTCGGTAAGAATGGCGTCGAGATCTTTGTAGGGCTCGCGCAGCGGGGCGTTGAGCGTGGTGTCGAGGAAGGTGGCAAGGTAGCCCCAGCGCGACTCGGCGGTGGGCCAGCGGTAGGACGACCCTTCAAAAGCGCCCCTGAAACCGTAGCGCTCGGCGAATTTGCCGAAATGCCTGCGATAGGTCACGTTGTCCTCGTAGTAGAAGTCGCCGCCGCCCGCCGCGGAGAGCCCGGAGGCCCCGCCCACCAGCACGCAATCGGCTTCCTCGATCATGCGGGCGAAGTCCTTGATTTGCTGGTCGTAGGGCTCGGGCTCGCGGTCACTCAGCTCATAGGGCGTGCCGCTGCTGCGGTAGGCGGCCTGAAGGGAAAACGATCGGTTGGTGAGCTCGACAACGAGCTGCTCGTATAGAGTCACTTGATACTCTCTTTCAACTACAATGAACAGGTGTCTATAAAAAGTATCCATGTTGATTTGTGCGAGAGCAATGAACAGCTTCGATGCGCTGTCGATAAACAAACGATTGCTGGGCATTGTCAAGCGTTGCAATTGGAGGGGCAATGGAATCGGGGAAGATCGATCGTCGCCGACGCTATACGCTCTCGGTCATACGGGAGGCATTCTTCGCGCTGCTGGCCGAGGTCGGCTTCGCGAAGATGACGGTAGCGGATATCTGCCGCCGCGCCGATATCAATCGCGGCACGTTCTATCTGCACTACGAGGACAAGTTCGCGCTGCTCGACGCACTTATCGACGAGGCCCTGGCGGCGGCGCCGCCGATCGAGGGAACGGAGGCGGGCGCCCTCTGCCAGCGCCCGCCGGCAAACGATGACTATTATCTGCTCTACTCGGATGACGACGCGTACGCCCGGGTGGCGCAGCGCGTCGTCGAGCGCGGCGCCGAGCAGATGGTTCCCTCGATCATGGAGGAAACTGGGCTTTCGCGCGAGGACGCCTATCTGCTCTTCGTCCACAACGTCCAGGGAAATCTCGCGGTAAACCGCCTGCTCGGTTGGAGGCGAGGGCCCGAGTTCGCCCGCGCCCAGGAGCTGCTCAGCGCCTATTCCGAAGGGGGCATGCGGGCGGTATCGGCCCCTTGCACACCGATCGCGAATTAGAACATGATAGCGTCGTCGGCCGTGAAGGCATCAAGGGATCCCTGCTTGACCTGAATGCAGACGTATGTGATGCCCGAGTCGGATGCGGCGTGGAACTGACGGTGTGCGGCGGGGGAAATGCGCAGCCAGTCGCCGGCTGCAAGCTCGATTTCCTCACCGTCGATCGTGACCGAGCCCGCGCCCTCGAGCACGCCATAGATCTCCTCGTTTTCCTTGTGTGTATGGACGAACGGAATGCCAGCGCCGGCGGGAAGGTTGTTGACGCTCACCTCTGCTCCGGTAAGTCCGAGCACCTCGTGCAGCTCGACGCGGTTCTCGTCGCCGATGTGGGTCTTTGCATAATTGGCCATAATGGCTCCTCTCTTTGAGGTTGATGTACCTTGCAGGCATCTCCTGCGTGAGCTATATTCAACGCGAAGGCGCATGCAAATACGAGTACGCACATATTTGTAACTGCGTACTTTTTTGTGAAACCGGTATGGTCAAGGAGGTTGGGTCTCCCGTGATGGCGAAAGAGGAACTTCCGGAGTGTCCGGTCGCAACGGCGGTAGCGCTCATTGGTGGCAAGTGGAAGCTGCTCATTATCCGTAACTTGCGCGTACGCCCTTGGCGTTTCAACGAGTTGCGCCGCAGCCTTGAGGGGATCTCTCAGAAGGTGCTTACCGACAGCCTGCGGCAGATGGAGGATGATGGGCTGGTCTTTCGCCATGACTATGGCGAGAATCCTCCCCGCGTTGAGTATGGCCTTACCGAGCTCGGCCGCCAGATGATGCCCATCATGGACTCGCTCGCAGACTTCGGCGCTTATTACAAGACGGTCGTTTCGTAGCGGACACATCGCTTAGGAGGCGGAGTACCGCTACGAGGGTGCTGACGAAAACCTGTTACGAATCATCCTTACGATTCCCGTAGCTCATCTTGACCGCGTGCCATTTCAGACATGCGACGCTGCTATGGCCCCCTCTTTGATTTTCGACGTTGTATAAGGCAATCGCAATTGTCTTGAGCTTCTTAAGGGAACTTCAACAAGAGATGTGGTCTGCGGACGATTGAATAACTCCATCTGTTTTGGTTACAACGAAATGTGTGCTGCGCGCCTGCGGCATGAAGGAGGGAGATTTCTATGAATATCGTTGTATTGAGTGGCAGCCCGCGCAAGGGCGCCAATACCGACACCATGGTCGAGGCGTTTGCCGAGACCGCGCGCGAGGGCGGCAATACGGTCGAGGTCATCCGCGTTGCCAGCAAAAAGATCGCCGGCTGCTTGGGATGCCAGTACTGCTTTACCCATGAGGGCACCTGTGTGCAGAAGGACGACATGGCCAACGTGATTGAGCCGCTGAAAGACGCCGACATGGTTGTCTTCGCTTCGCCTATCTACTGGTTTGATATCACTGCGCAGGAGAAGGCCGCCATCGACCGCCTGTACGCCTTCGGTGCTACGGGCTTCCCGTTCACCAAGACGGCCCTTTTGCTCGATAGCCACAGCGAGGGCGTCTATGATGCGGCGATCGCTATGTACAAGTCGACCTGCGCATACTGCAAGTGGGAGGACCAGGGCATTGTCACCATCAGCGGTATGACCGAGCGCGACAGCATGGCATCGTCGCCCAAGTTGGAAGAGGTGCGAGAGCTCGCTCGCAAGCTCGCCTAAGGGCAAGAAGAACGCATGGCAATCAGCGTTGGCGGAAAATGCTTGCTATCCTTACCAAGAGGAATGCTGATTGCCATGCGTTGATGCTTCCGCGGACAATTCCGGCGTGCTAAAACGCCTTCTCGTTCAAGAACTCCCTGAACGCGGGAATGTCAAAGCCGACGAGACCACGCCCGCGCTCTCCAATGACGCCGTCCTCCAGGAGGCGGCGTTTGTATTGGCTTGCGTAGTTGCTGGCGACGCCCATGCGCTTGGCTATCTCCGAGACCCTGCTGGGGTCAGAATCGAACAGAAGACTGAGGGTGAAAATCGGGAGTTCTATTCCCGATTTTGACCGATTTAGGTTTGTGCGAGATAATGAACTCCGAACAGGAGGCGATTCTATGTACATCGAGCGCGAAATTGAACAGACGATAGATTCGATGCTGGGACA
>USGN01000126.1 GCA_900554255.1 uncultured Collinsella sp.
CTATGACCACTATCCATGCTTGCGCAAGCTTGAGCGCATGAGCCGCGGCCAGGTCGAGATTACCACCAAGCGCGATCCGGCGGACACGCTCACGGCGGTCGCGGTCATTATGGCGTACGTCTGCCAATCAGCCGATGGCGACCTCGACTCGCTCGGCATTCGGTGGCGCAGCGTCAACCGCCCCGACTTTACGACGGCCTCGCGCGAGTGTGCTCGTCGCCTCTGCCCGTTTTTCCCTGAAAAATGCTTGGTCCACGGCGCTCGCCGTCGTGCGGCGCATGCCGACGTGGTGGTCACCAACCATTCCCTGCTGTTCCGCAATGTTGCGGCCGAGGGCAGAATCTTGCCTCCGATTCGTCACTGGGTGATCGATGAGGCCCACTCCATCGAGCGCGAGGCACGCCGTCAATGGGCGCGCGTGGTGTCGGCGGATGAATCGCGGGTTCTGTTTGAGCGCCTGGGTGGCTCGAGCGCCGGTGCGCTGAGCCAGGTTTCCCGCGATTTGGCAACCTCGGAGGGCTCTACGCTCTACCTGGGTCTTACCGCCAAGGCGACGTCGACGGTTGTGCGTGCGAGTATGGCGATTGCCGATGTGTTTGACGGCGTTCGCGAGCTTGGCCGCCGTGCGCGCGGGGGCTATGACAATGCGAACCTATGGATTGGCCCCGAGCTGCGCGAATCTGACGACTGGCATGATTTCTTACAGTCGGCCTACACTGCTATCGACGCATTGGAACAAGCTGACAAGAGCGTCGACGCGCTGGTGCAAGCCGTCGCCGCCGACAAGCCCGAGGTTGTTGTCGACCTGGGTGATATCTCGCGCCGCCTACACGAGCTGGTCGAGAACCTCAAGCTCATCATTGACGGTACCGACGAACACTACGTGTACTCGCTGCAAGTCAATCGCAGATTGCGCGTCGGCGGCGAGTCGATGACCGCGGAGCGCATCGATATTGGTGAGGCCTTGGCAACCGAGTGGCTGCCCGAGGTCCACACGGCTATCTTTGCATCGGCGACCATGACGGTTTCCAAGAGCTTTGAGCACTTTAACCACGCCGTCGGCCTCGATCGCATCGGTGCCTCGACATCATCGTCGCTGCACTTGGATTCGAGCTACGACTTCGATTCGAATATGGCCGTGGTCGTGGCTGGGGATATTCCCGATCCGCGCGATCGTGAGAGCTATCTTTCGGCGCTCGAGCGTGTGCTGGTCGACGCTCATCTTGCCATGGGCGGCTCGGTGCTCACGCTGTTCACCAACAGGCGTGACATGGAGGAACTGTACGCTCGCGTCGAGCCCAAGATGGCTCGTGCTGGTCTGGAACTCAACTGTCAGCAGCGCAACTCGTCTCCTCGCCGTCTGCGCGATCGCTTTATCAACGAACCGACCTCGTCGCTCTTTGCGCTCAAGGCCTTTTGGGAGGGGTTTGACGCCAGCGGCGAGACGCTGCGCTGCGTCATCATCCCCAAGCTGCCGTTCTCGAGCCCCACAGACCCGCTCTCATGCGAGCGCAATCTGCGCGAAGACCGCGCTTGGGCGCGCTATTCGCTGCCCGAGGCCGTGCTCGAGGTCAAGCAGGCCGCCGGCCGCCTCATTCGCTCATCGACCGATTGTGGCGTACTCATCTTGGCCGACCCGCGCCTGGTGACGAAGGGCTACGGCAAGAAATTCTTAACGTCGCTGCCCACGAGTTCCTATCAGCGCATCGAATCGGCACAAATCGGGCACTATCTACAGCTGTGGCGCGCACGCCACGAGCGGCGCCGCTAAAGCGGGCAGACGAGGGATTTTGCCATATCGCACAGACGATCTGACAGGGCGGGGTCATCCAGGATGCGGATGGCCCCGCCCGCTGCGATTACCTGGCTCAGTAGCCAACGCTCGGAGCCGTAATGCACGGTTACCATTGCCATGTCTGCCCCGCTGCGCTCGATTAGGGTGATGCCGGCCCAGTCCAGATGTTCCGCCATATCGAATGGCATCAAGAGCTTTGCGCTACGCTGCGTCCGGGCAAGGGAATCGTGGAGGGATGCGACGTCCGGTGCGTGAGACACGACGGAGTCTTCCGTCAAGGTGAGTCCCTCGATTTTATCCATGCGATAGGTGCGCTGCTCATCGACTGTGATGTCCCAGGCAATCAGGTATGTTTGGTCGCCGTTTGCCGTAATGCGCAAGGGGTCGACCAGACGCTCGCGTGGCCGTGCATCGTCCATCGAGCGATACGAGATGCGGCAGCGAACGCCGTCCTGAATGGCGCAGCTCAGCTGCTGCCAGTGCGACCCGTGGTTGACGGTGTCAAAGACGCGCTGGTTATAGCCGAGCTCTTCGGGTAGAAGAGCATGCCGAATCCGGGCTGCCGTCTGTGGCTCGATCCCCAACGATTCAAGTTCGTGGTTGAGCACAGCGCCCTCGGCGGCACTCAGGCGCAACGGTAGAACACGCCCTGCGTCGCCGGTGAGGACCACACGCTCGCCGCGGCATTCGCAGATGATGCGCGCGCCCGATTCTCGGTCCGCGAGCGTCGAGACGATCTCGAGAATCTCGTCGAGCGATGCCCCCGTGATATCAAAGCGGCTGCAAAGCTCGTCTCGTGTCATGCCATTCTCGCCGGCGGCGTAGAGGGCCTCCATGATGTCGATGGCGCGCGAGAGTCTCTGCTCGCTGGTGAGTTTACGCACGGGCATGCTCGTGCACCGTCCTTTCAATGAGGTGGTTCCACGCCTGCTTGAGCGATTTGGGGGCCATGGGCCTCATGCCGTCCATTGCGTGGGCCATGCAAAATGAGGCGGCGGCTTCAAGGTCGCGCACGTCAACGGTCCAGATCCATCCCGCATCGGTGTGTGTGAGCTCACCTCGCCCGCGCGTGAGGCCGTTGATCATATCGATCTGCGTCTGAGGGGCGAACGAGAACGTGGCTGCAACGGGCGGTCGGTCGGCAAAATCGAATTCAAAGAACAGATAGTCGTTGAGATTGAAGTCCGCAGGGATGGCGTAGGCCTTCGAAGGACGCCAAGCGCGAACGATACGGTCGCAGCGGAATGTCCTGATGCCGTCGGTGACATTGTCGAGGCCGCAGAAGTATGCCGCACCCTCGCGTTCGAACATGCCGTAGACGCAGACGGTACGTTCTTTCTGCTCGCCGCGTCCGTTCTGATATAAAAATCGCAGCGCGCATCGCTCGGCAAAGGCGCTCCATACCGCATCGACGGTGGGAGAGCGGCGGATTGGTGCTTCGTCCACCGTCGTCCTACCGGTGAGATAGGCAATCTTGGAGCGAATATCGGCAAGCGGTGCGGCAAAAGTGGATGAGCCGGCCGCTAGTGTCTGGTCGATGGCGTTGAGCAGGATATCGGCGTCGTCTGCGGTGATGAGGCCGCCTGCAGCAAACGTGTGCTCGCGGTCGATTGTCCACGAGCTTTCCTCGGTCTCCTGCGCACCGGCGGGGCGAACCTCCTTGATTAAGATGCCACGCTCGAGCAGTTTGTCACGATCGCGCCGAAACTTGCGCTTATCCGAGTCGATACTGCCCGAGCCATATCCCAGGTCAGAATCCAAGACGATCTGCTCGGTCGTCAGCGGTTCGGGGGAGCTGTTGAGCACAAAGAAAAGATTGAGGATGCGCTGAGCCGTTTTATCGAAACCGGGCTCCGAACTTCCCTTTTTAATTGTCGCGGTCGCGTCGCTTGCCGTCATAGAATCCTCGCATGAGAAGGTGGTTTGCTGCCATGATTTTAGTCCGATATGGAGATTAGGCTATATCCTTGTCCGCTCGAGGCGTTAAGATGGCCCGAATTCGGTCGTTTGCGCTCGCTCGGGGTATACTTTCGACTATATACGGTTCTAATGTGCATGCATTGGGCCTATTTGTCGGATTATGGATGTGGAGCGCACATGGCGAACACCCAGAACTATATTAACCACCTGCTGCAGAACACCGGCATTACGCCGGCATGCAGCGAAGAAGAGCGCTTGGCTGCCGAGGATATCGCTCAGATCTTCCGCAACCACGGCTTTGACCCCGAGGTTCAGGAGTTCAATGCCCCGGCGCCCAGTAGATTGGCATTTGCCGTTACCGGTATTCTTGCGTTTGCCGGCGCCCTGCTGATGGGCATCGGCGGCGGTATCGGCGAGAAGAAATACGATCTGGGCTTCAACCGCGCGACTTCGCCGCACCAGACCGGTTCTACGATGAAGCCCATCGGTGCCTATGCGCTGGCGCTGGATTATAAGCTCATCAACTATTCTTCGCAGATTTTGGACTCCCCGTACTACTCGGCCGAGGACAAGAAGGTACTGAAGGATCAGTATATCGGCGTCATGAGTCCCTTCTCCGAGGCGGCGCAGTCCCGCAGCGATGTGTGGCGCGCCTGGCCGACGAACTACGGCGGCGCAGGCGGTCAGGGCAACCCGATGCTCGTCTACGACGCATTGCAGCAATCTTACAACACGGTGGCTGTCTGGGTCGGCGATATGGTCGGCGTGGACT
>USGN01000127.1 GCA_900554255.1 uncultured Collinsella sp.
CTTCTCCTCATCAAGGATGATCTCAACATTATCCTCGCACTCGGGATTGTCCTTGCGGAAGGCGGCAAGCATGGCCTGCTTGACCTGGTCGGCCGTGGCGGAGCTGACGGCCTGACCCAGCGAGCGGGACTGCGTGGTCTTGACCACGGTTCCGTCCGGGGCGAGTACCTGGGCTACAAAGTACGGGTCCATGACCACGCCACTGTTGGCGATGGCGGCGGCAATCACGGCGTTTTGCATGACGGTGGTCTGCGGGCCGGGCGTGTGGTCCATGCCGACAGGCTGGCCGGCGCCGGCCCAGGCGGTCTCCCACTCGGTCATGAGCGACGGGTCGGCCATGATGGAGGCCGCGGAGGTCAGGTCCTGGCCGAGCTTTTGGCCGTAGCCAAAGGCGTTGGCAAACTGCACGAGCGTGTTTGCGCCAACTTCGTTTGCCACCTGGCCGAAGACGACGTTGGAGGACACGGCAAAGGCCTGCTGCAGGCTGATGGTGCCGTAGCTCTCGTTGGCATAGTTGGTGACCGGTGCGTTGCCGATGTCCATGGAGCCGGGCGCCTGGTAGGTGCTGGTAAGGCTGGCGGTACCGGTCTCGAGTGCCGCGGAAAGCGTAACGACCTTAAACGTTGAGCCCGGCGTGTACAGCGCGTCCATGGCGCGATTGTACATGGAGCCGTCCTCGCCGCCGCCCGCCTGCAGCAGGGCGTCGATGTTGGTGTTGTCGTAGGTGGGCGAGCTGGCACATGCGAGCACCGCGCCGGTACGCGGGTCGATGACCACTACAGCGCCCTTAAAGCCCTTGAGCGCCTGCTCAGCAGCCGTCTGGATGCGCGAGTCGATGGTGAGCTTGGCGGTGTTGCCCGGCTGGGTCTGGCCCGCGAGCGACGCGATGGCGTTGTTCCAGCTGGAGTAATCCTTAGAGCCGGTGAGCGTGTCGTTCATGACGCTCTCGATGGCGGTGGTGCCATACTGCTGGCTCACGTAGCCAACCACGTGCGCTGCCAGGTTACCGTTGGGGTAGGAGCGTACGTAGGTGCCGTCCTCCTGCTGCAGCGACTCGGCCAGCGTCACGCCGTCGGACGTGATGATGGAGCCGCGCTGGATGTACTTGGAGCGGGCGATGGTGTGGTTGTTGGTCGGCATGTCCTGATAGTCCTTGGCCTTGATGACCTGGACATAGGTGAGGTTGCCGATAAGGATGGCGAACAGCGCCGTAAAGGCGAGCACCACGCGGGTTAGACGGTTGGCGAGCGCAACGCGGCCGAGCACACCGGATTCAGGCGTGTCGAGCAGGCGACGGCGCATGCGAGAGCCCGCGGAGTGGTTGCCGCGGCTGTAGGAAGGTGCGCTGGCAAAACGCGTACCGGTCGGGGCGGCGGCGGATGCGACCTGGTCATCGGTGATGGCGGCCATGGTGCCGGTGCCGGTAAGCTCGGCCTCGCGTCCGGTCGCCTCGTCACCGGCACGTAGCAGGAGTGCGACGATGATAAAGCTTGCCAGCAGCGAGGAGCCGCCCTGGCTCATAAAGGGCAGGGTGACGCCGGTCAGCGGGATCAGGCGGGTTACGCCGCCAACGATCAAGAAGGCCTGGAAGCTGATGGCTGCCGTAAGACCGGTGGCGCTAAAGGCGGCAAGGTCGGACTTTGCGCGGGCAGCTGTGGTGAGGCCACGCACGGCAAAGAGCATAAACAGGATGAGCACGGCGCCGCCGCCCAAAAGGCCCATCTCCTCGCCGATAGCCGAGAAGATAAAGTCGGACTCGACGACAGGGATGTTGTTGGCCATGCCGTTGCCGATGCCAACACCGACCAGACCACCATCGGCAAGCGAGAAGAGCGACTGGACGATCTGGTAGCCCTGGCCCTGGGCGTCCTTAAACGGATCGAGCCAAACCTGGAAACGCACCTGAACGTGAGACAGGAACTTGTAGGCGCCCACGGCTCCAACGGCTAAGAGCGCAAGGCCGATAACGACATACGAAAAGCGCCCCGTGGCAACGTAGAGCATCAGCAAGAAGATGGTGTAGAACAGTACGGCAGAGCCCAGATCGCGTTCGAAGACGACGACGAGCAGGCACACACCCCACACGGCAAACAGCGGCAGCAGCAGTCGCAGGCGAGGGATCTTAAAGCCCAGAATCTTGCGGTTGGAGATGGAGAGCAGCTCGCGGTTCTCGGCCAGGTAGCCGGCCAGGAACAGGACGATAAAGACCTTGGCGAACTCGCCGGGCTGGATGGTAAAGCCCGCGATGCGAATCCAGAGCTTGGAACCCGAGATCGTGGTGCCGATAAAGATAGGCAGCATCAGCAGAATGATGCCGATGATGCCAAAGGTGTACTTGTAGCGCATGACCACGTCGAGGTTTTTGACTAGTGCAAGCGTTCCCACCATGAGCGCCACCGAGACAAACAGGATGATGAGCTGTGAGATGGCGAGAGCGGGGGCGAGACGCGTCACGAACGTGATGCCGATGCCCGAAAGTATAAATACGATGGGCAGGATGGCGGGGTCGGCACCGGGCGCCAAGATGCGCACGGCAATGTGGGCCGCGGCAAAGGCGGCAAAGAGGCCGATCGGTACGGCGAGCGTCTCAAAGGAGATGGCAGCGCCCGCGGTGAGGACGTACATCGCATACAGCAGGAAGACGGGGAACGCCGAGGCGATGAGCAAGAGCAGCTCGGTGTTGCGGCGACTCATAAGCGGCACTCCCTTTCTAATTCTTATCGGAGGCTTCGGCCTCGGCGGACTGTTCGGCGGTTTTCTCGGAATCTGATTCGGAGGTCGATCCCTGATTGGTGTTGTCGCGAATCGTTTGCGCGTCGATCACCTGGCGGGTCTGCTCCTCGTCGATCTGGTGGCGGTACTTGGATATCGTGTCCTGCGCATCGTCGACACTTGTTTGCGGAATACCCGCCTTGAGGCGGTTTTGCGTGTCTTCGGGCAGGTCGGATAGCTTGATGCTGGTTTCGCTTTCGAGCCAGTGGAGCTTGAGTCCGAGTGGCTTGCCGGGCAGGCCGCGCCAGACGGCGACATTGCCCTGGTAGGTACCCAGGTAGTACGAGCCGGTGACACCCGTGTAGGCCCAGATGCCAGCTGCCAGCACAAAGACGAGGGCCAGGATGGCGGCGATAGTAACGTTGCGGCGACGCACGCGTTGCGCCTCGCGCATGACGCCATCGTCAACCAGGTCAACGACTACTACGGTCACGTTGTCGTGGCCGCCGGCGGCAAGCGCCGCGTCCACTAGGTTGTCGACGCAGATTTGCGCGGTTGAGGACTGCGTGGCGATGTTCTCGATATCGCTATCGGGAATCATGCTCGAAAGGCCGTCGGAGCACAGGATCAGACGGTCGCCTTCCTCGATATGCAGAGTGAAGTGGTCGGCATACATAGCGGGGTCCGAGCCCAGCGCGCGGGTGATGACCGAACGGTTGGGGTGGACGCGAGCCTCATCTGCCGTGATCTCGCCGGCGTCCACGAGCTCCTCCACGTAGGAGTGGTCGCGGGTCACGCGGATGAGCGTACCCTCGTGGAGCAGGTAGGCGCGCGAGTCGCCCACGTGGGCGATGGCGAGCGTGTCGTTTTCGATATAGGCGCAAGTGGCTGTGCAACCCATGCCGGGCTTGCCCAGGCCATTCAAGGCAGCCTCGATTACGGCGGCGTTGGCGGCCTCGACGGCTGCCGCCAGGCGTGCGGCGTCGGCAGACTGAGGAGCTGTCTTGGCGATGGTCTCGACAGCGATAGAAGAGGCCACCTCGCCGGCAGCGTGACCACCCATGCCGTCGCATACGCAAAAGAGCGGCGACTGCACCAGATAGGAGTCCTCATTGTGCGGGCGTACGCATCCGACGTCGGAACGGGCGCCCCACATAAGCTGCGTGGTGGTGCCGGCGTCGTAGGTCGAGTCGGTCTCGATGCGCTCCTCGGTTAGGGGTTCAAAGCTCATGGTCGAGCCGGGATCTTTGAGCTTTGCCTCCACGGCGGCGACATCGATCTCGGCGGTGTCGCCGGGGGAGACGGTGTCGGCATCGTCTCCCGACTCGGCGTCGGAGACGTCCGGAAGGTTGAGATCTTCGGTTACGCGGTCGGCGGGATCGTCGTCCTGCTGCGGCTCGACAGCCGTCGGCTCGGGCGTCGCAAAGTGCGACGGCGCGGGCGTGCTCTGGGGTTGAGCGGAGGGCTCGGGAGCTGCGGCGGGCGCGGCAACGGGCTGCTCGACTTCGGCAAGCGTTGCGGATGCGGGTGCCGCCTCGCTTGCCGGGGCGACGGGGAATACCGGCGCGGCAGGCTCGGGGGCTGCAAACACGGCAGCGCTCTCGTTAATCGCCTCGGCGACGGGCTCGGCAAAGTGAGCCGGTGCGGGCGTTGCCTCCGGTTCCGCCGACTGCTCGGCAGCGTGCGCGCCGATGGGGGCATCGAGCTGCTCGGTATCGGCGTCCTCGTCATCGACGAGTGTCGGATATTCTTGAGTTACATGCGA
>USGN01000128.1 GCA_900554255.1 uncultured Collinsella sp.
GCGCTCTAAACGGGAGAAAACCCACGCTCATGAATGTGACAAAGGGACTAGCCCTAGACCGGCTTGACCTCCAGCTTTATCCCCTCGGCACAGGAGTCGCCCAAAACATCCGAAAGGGCCCAGGTCGCATATAGCGGCAAATAGAGAACCGCTCCGTTGCGCTCAACGTTGCCTCTCGAGAAAACAATCCCGAGCCTTACGCCATATTCAGCCGTATCAAGCATATGACCGAGCGCAGCGTGCGCATGGTAATAGGAGCCCGATTTAACCTCGATAGGAACAGCCGTCCCATCCGGTCCATCGACCACAAAGTCCACTTCGCCGCGCTTTTTTGTCTGATAGTAGTAAAGCTGGCGATTTTGGGCAGCCAGCTGCTGGGCCACCACGTTTTCGTAAATGCCGCCCAGATTGGGCTCCTTGCTATCAAGATACGCCGCTTGGGCGACTCCAACGGGGTAGCGCGCCATCAACATGCCCGTATCCGATTGATATAGCTTGAACTGCGATGGTCGTGCTGACTTGAGCAGGGGCGATTGTGGCTCGGTTACGATATCGGCTTTGAGAGCAACGCCGGCATCGACAAGCCATACAAAATCTCGCTGGTACTTCTCGTAGTGAGCCTTGGGGTCAATGGAATTGAGCACGAAGCGCTTGTTTTCGCCCTCGAGCATAATAGGGAGCTGATCGTAGATGCTCTGCGCCTGCAGGGCTCGCCCACTTGCATACTTGGAGATATCCCGCCGGTACTGTTCGTTGAGCTCTGACTGTAGCTGACGAACAGAGGCAAGGTCGCCCTGCGTGTCAAGGAAACGCTGCACGACCTCCGGCATTCCGCCGACAACGGTATAGGTCCTGAAGTTTGCCATCATCGCGTCATGAATGTAATCAGGAATGGGCCTCTCGCTGATACACGCGTCACGTATCGTTTGGCGAGCCCCCTCGCTCACCCCGATTGCCCAGCAAAACTCCTCAAAATCGAGCGGGAACATCCTAAGCTCGTGAACATACCCCACGGGATAGGACCTGACGCCCTTGAACTGAGTCCCGAGCATTGACCCCGAAAACGCCCAACGGCACCTCCCGTCCTCAACAAGGAACTTTGCCATCGTCATGATGTCGGGGGCCTCTTGGACCTCATCGATAAACACGAGCGTTTTGCCTGGCGCAATCGACTTTCCCGAAAGAAGCGTCACCCTGCTGATGAAATCATCGGCATTCCGCGCCTCGAGAAGAGCATCTTTTGCCTGGCGGTTTTCCATGAGGTTAAGCTCAATGTAGGTTGCATGGCTGGCTTTGCCAAATGCGCGAATCGAATAGCTTTTGCCGATCTGGCGAGAACCCGTGATGAATAGGGCCTTTTGCTCGGCAGACTTCAGCCAACGCTCCAGCTCTGCCGCTATTTTCCTGCGCAGCATAGGCTCTCCCCTCAGTCTCATCAAATGAAATGCAAAGTTTTATACGCTTGATTATCGATGAAATGCAGAATTTATAGAACTTAAAATCAAATGAAATGCAGAGATTTGAGATTATAAGCAAAAGAAGGGGCACCACCGGCGAATGTGGCAAAGGGGCTGTCCCTTTGCCGCATTGCGCTCGACTACTCGTCAACGATCTCGGCAAGCCAGACGTTCAGTGTATCGACCTCGGGGCAGCAGAACTTTGCCGTGCCGGGCTCGTTGCCAGGCACGGTTCCGCCATAGCGCAGGATATCGATATAGGGAAAGCCCACATGGCAGGCCATGGCGCACATCTTGCCGCGGTCTCGGTCGAAGTCAAAAACGTCGCCCGGCTTGTGACCATGGTGGCAGCGGCACGCACCCAGCTGGTCCACGCAGCTCACGCGGATACGCGGACGCTTGCCACGCGGCGCGCCGAGCGGCTTGTTATCGCCCGCAGGCTTGATGCCGCCCTCGCCAGCATTACTCATGGTCGATCACATCCAGGCAGGCCTCGATGGGAAGGCCGGCCGATTTGTCCTCTTGGTCGGCATTGCGCTCGATAAGCTCAGCCACCACACGCATGGCATCGGCCGTCGCGCGCTGCAGACTCCAACCGCTCATCACGCGACCCATCAACACGGCCGAGAACGTATCGCCCGTGCCCGGGAAGTACACCGGGATCAGCTCAAACGGAATCTCAAAGTACTCCCCCGCCACATGATCGTAACCGACGACGGCACTCGCCCCATCGACCTTTGCACTCGTAATGACAACCGACTTGGTGCCCAACGCGAGCATAGCGTCCACGAGCGCGCGGGCCTCATCGGCCGTAATCTCTTCGGCGATAGGCGTATCGGTGAGCAGGCACGCCTCGGTATAGTTGGGCACCGCGTAGTCTGCGCACTCCAGCAGATGCCGCATAAGGCCAATCGTGGACTCGGGCACGCCCGCATAGAGCTTGCCGTTGTCGCCCATGATGGGGTCGACGAACACCTTGGTGCCCTTTTGCGCACGGCGGTGGCAAAAGTCCGAGATGATGCGTGTCTCTTCCTCGGTCACGATAAAGCCGGTCGAGATGGCGTCGAACTCAAAGCCGAGTTCCTCCCAGATAGCAAGGCTTTGGCGCACGTACTCGGTGGTGTCGTGGATGTAGAACTTGGGATAGTTGAGCGTATCGGACACCAGCGCCGTCGGCAGATTGTGGATGCGGTAGCCCATATGCGACAGCACCGGCAGCATGGCGGAAAGCGCAACCTTGCCGTAGCCGCACATATCGTTGATCAGCAGCAGCTGAGTGTTCTTCATGAGGGTCTCCCTTGGTTCGGGCACGGCGCAGCAGCGCCACAGTGCGACTAAGTGTAGCGCAGGGAGCACGGCAGGCGGGCGCTGGTGCCGTGGAGGTCGAATTGTTGCGGAAAGGTTACGGAAAGGAGGAAGTTAGTCGTTGGGGACGTTCTTAAATGACTAGTCAAACAAGAACATCCCCAACGACTAACCCAACGACTATCAGCGCAAGGAGTGTCCCCAAGTGCCGGCACATAAGGAACGTCCCTAAGTGCCGACTACAGCGGCAGGCCTTGGCCGAGCATGGCTATGGCGCTCATCAGGACCAGCATGCCGGCGGCGTAGGGCAGGACGGCGCCCAGGAGTTCGGCATCCTTACCGCGCACGAGCACGGCGGCAAGACCAATGGCGAGGGTCTGCGGCGAGATCATCTTACCGGCGGCGACGCCCAAGGCGTTCAGCGCGACCATCCAGTAGTCACTCACGCCCAGCGCCGTAGCCGCCTGGCTCTGGATGGGACCAAACAGCATGCCCGAGGACGTGCCCGAACCGGTCACGAACGCACCGACGGCACCGATCCACGGGGCCAGAATCGGGTACAGACCACCGGCGACGGCGATGCAGAACGCGCTGATCGAAGAGATCATGCCCGCATAGCCCATCACCTTGGCACAGCCCAGCACCGAAAGCATCGTGATCACCGTCGGCATCATCTGCTTCACAGTCGCGGCCAGCACCTCGCCCATCATGCGTGGCGAAGCACCCTGAATGGCACCGCCGGCAAACGCCGCCAGGAAAATCCAGACGCCCGGCGTGTTGATCCACGAAAACGTAAGCGTACCGGGATTCTCACCGCAATACACCTGCACGTGGCTCGCAAACGGCGCGAGCGCGGCATGTACAGCGGGCACCAGGTTAGACGTGCCCAGCAGCAACACAAAGATCAGGATGAAGCACGACCAGGCCGAAAGCGCCGATTTAACGGTGAGCTGTTCGCCGGAATCGATATTCATATGAAAGCGCGCGTCCAAATGCCCCGACTTCTCGGCACGCATGGCAAGCGCAGCTGTCAGCGCGAGCGAAACGATGGATCCTACGACCACGGCCAGCTCGGGGCCCACAAACATGGCAACGACCAGAGCCGCGCCGACAAACGACACGCCGGAGAGCAACGCCACGCCGGCAACACCGTGCAGACGCTCGCCCACACTCGCGGCATTGCCCTGGTCATCGGCAACACGGCCCGCAACCAGCACAATAAATAGCGGCATCACCACAAAGAACGGTGCGAGCTGCACCAGCTGAACGGTCGCCAGATGCAGGGAATCCAGACCCACCAGGTCGGCAACGGACACCGTGGGGATGCCGATGGAGCCGTAGGGCGTGGGCACGCCGTTGGCCAGCAGGCAGATGAGCACGGCAGGCACGGCCTCAAAGCCCAGGCCCGCGAGCATGCCGGCGGGAATGGCGACAGCGGTACCGAAGCCGGCCATGCCCTCCATAAAACCGCCGAAGCACCAAGCCACGAGCAGCGCCAGCAGACGGCGGTCGCTGCTGATGGAGGTGATCATGCTGCCGATCACGTCCATGGCGCCCGTACGAACGCACAGGTTATACGTGAACACCGCGGCGATAATTACGAGCACGATGGGCCACAGGGCCATCAAAAAGCCCTCGAGCGAGGCCGTGGCTATCTGCGCCGCGGGCAAATGCCACCACGCAAAGGCGAGCAC
>USGN01000129.1 GCA_900554255.1 uncultured Collinsella sp.
GGCCTTTTGGCCATGCCCGACGATTGAACGTCAGATTGCCGCGCTGACGGGCTTGCAGCGTCGAGTGGTTCCGGCGTTTGGTAAAACGCCGGAACATAAGAGCGCCCCCTCCCGCGCACGGAACGGGAGGGGGCTAAAGGTAGGAGTCTACCGGTGGGTTGACCCCACCGGACAGACGATGACCAGGTGATCCTCTACAGGATCGTCAAGGTTTCCGTGGGGTACCCGTTGGGTACTTAGAGCAGCACGCAGGCGACGGTCAGGATGACGGCGCAGACGACGGAGAGCGCGACGATGAGCTTAAGGGCAAACTTGAGCCAGGTCGTCCACTCGATCTTGGCCAGGGCGAGACCGCCCATGATGGCGCCGGAGGTCGGGGTGAACAGGTTCACGACACCGATGGCGGCGGAGAAGATCATGACCATGACCTCGGGCGAGAAGCCGAGCTTAACAGCCAGCGGTCCCATGATGGGCATGGAGACGGTGGCCATACCGGAGGTCGAAGGGATCAGGAAGGACAGGCCGAAGTAAACCAGGAAGCTCATGGGAGCGAAGATCACGCCGGACAGGCCAGCCAGGGCATTGGCGGCAGCGTCGAGGACGAAGACGTCGAGGCCGGTGTTAGCCATGAGGACGGAGATACCACGGGCGAGGGCGATGACGAGAACAACGGACATCATGTCGGCAGCGCCGGTGATGAAGGTGTTAACGATCTGCTTCTCGGACAGGCCACCGATGATACCGATCAGGACGGCCATGAGGAAGAACCAGGTGGAAGCCTCGTCGAAGTACCACTGGCCAATGGGCAGGCCGGTGATCAGGGCAGACCAGCCCTGGACGACGGCGTTACCGTCGGCGTCGTAGACAGCGCCAGCGTCGAAGAAGTTGGCGACGCCCTCGTTGAGGTCGGCCAGCGGAATGAAGCCGACGATCATGACGACGAAGGTGAAGGCGAAGGCGATCAGAACACCCTTCTGACGACCGGTGAGCTTGACCTCCTTGTGGACCTCGGAAGCAGCCTTGCCGTGAGCCTCTTCGGCGTCCTTGAGCTCCTGCATCGACAGGATGGTGGAACCCTTGTCAGCCTTGACCTTCTTGGCGTAGCTCATCACGAAGAAGATGGACATAGCGGTAGTGACAATCCACAGGACGGCACCGAGGCCGATAATGATGGACTGGTTGACCTCAATGCCAACGCCGGTCAGAGCGTCGACGGCAGCGCCGACGGCGAACGGGTTAACCGTGGAGCCCAGGCAGCCGCAGCCAGCGCCGAGCAGGACGGTAGCGGCACCGACCATGGGGTCGAAGCCAGCGGCCATCATGGTAGCGGCGAGCAGGGCGTAGAAGGGAACGGTCTCCTCGCACATACCATAGGTGGTACCACCGAGGGAGAAGATGAGCATCAGCACGGGAATGAGCATAATCTCGTTGCCCTTAAGCTTCTGCACCAGAACGGCGATGCCGTTGTCCAGGGCGCCGGTCTCGGTCATCATGCCGAGGAAGCCGCCCAGGATCATAACGAAGAGGCAGACGGGCAGAGCGTCAGCGAAGCCCAGGATCGGGGCGGTGCAGAAATCGCTCAGGCGGGCTGCAGTAACCGCGCCGCCGGACGTGCCGGAGACGATAACGGTAATCACTGCAACAATTGCCAGCAGAGCTAGAAGAATGGTGAACGATGAAGGCATACCGCGCTTTTTCTTAGCGGTCTCAGTCATGGTTCTCATCCCCCCTTCATAAATCATTTACTGATCTCGCCAGAAGCGGCTCTTCCGTGCCGTGCCTGCCGCTTGATGCGAGATTATTACCAGATAAAACCGCTCGGGGTGTGCAGCAATACACCCCGAGCGAGATGCTAGATGCTCTTACTTGAGCGTGGCGTACATGACAGCCTTGATGGTGTGCATGCGGTTCTCGGCCTCGTCGAAGACCTTGGAAGCGGGGCTCTCGAAGACCTCGTCGGTGACCTCCTGCTCGGTGATGCCGAACTGCTCGCACTTCTCGGCGCCAATCGTGGTGTTGGTGTCGTGGAAGCTGGGCAGGCAGTGCAGGAAGATAGCACCCGGGTTGGCCATAGCCATGACCTCGGAGGTGACACGATACGGGGTGAGCTGAGCGATGCGCTCGGCCCAGACCTCGTCGGGCTCGCCCATGGAGACCCACACGTCGGTGTAGATAACGTCGGCACCGGTGACGCCGTCCTTGACGTCGGTGGTCAGCTTGATGGTGCAGCCGTTAGCCTCGGCGATGGGCTTGCAGGCCTCGATGACGTCGTCAGCGGGCATGCACTCCTCGGGGCCGCAGGCCACGAAGTTCATGCCGAGCTTGGAGCAGACAACCATGAGGGAGCGAGCGACATTGTTCTTGCAGTCGCCCATGAAGACGAGGGTCTTGCCCTTGATGTCGTAGTTGAAGTTCTCCTGGACGGTCAGGATGTCGGCGAGCATCTGGGTGGGATGCCACTCGGTGGTCAGGCCGTTCCAGACAGGCACGCCGGACTTAGCAGCGAGCTCCTCGACGTCGTCCTGGGCAAAGCCACGGAACTCGATGCCGTCATACATGCGGCCGAGAACGCGGGCGGTGTCCTCGATGGACTCCTTCTTGCCCATCTGCGACGAACCGGGATCGAGGTAGGTGACGCCCATGCCCAGATCCATGCCGCCGACCTCGAAGGCGCAGCGGGTACGAGTGGAGGTCTTCTGGAAGAGCAGAACGATGTTCTTGCCCTCGAGATAGCGGTGCGGAACGCCAGCGCGCTTCATATCCTTGAAGTTCTTGGAAAGCTTGAGCAGGTACTCGATCTCCTCGGTGGTGAGGTCGAGAAGCTTGAGGAAGCTACGGCCGGAGAGGTTAACACCCATGGTTCGATTCCTTTCGAAGAAATGAATTACGTAAGTATTAGTGTTGCCCGTTTAACGGGCGAAGCCGGTGCGGTTGTAGGGGGACCGCACCGGAAACGGAAAGACTTAGAGGTCCTCGCGCCAGAAGGGCATGCTCATGCAGCGCGGGCCGCCGCGGCC
Source organism: uncultured Collinsella sp. (assembly GCA_900554255.1). GTDB lineage: Bacteria > Actinomycetota > Coriobacteriia > Coriobacteriales > Coriobacteriaceae > Collinsella. The sequence goes on from USGN01000129.1 coordinate 3,018, forward strand.
GCGGGAGAGCTCGGCGGAGGGCACGACGAGAAGGTCCAGGCCCTCCTTGTACAGCACGTCGTTGGTGACGGTGTTGCGGGCGTAGACGCAGATCTTGCCGGGCTCGACGCACAGGGTGTTGGAGCCGTCGTTCCACTGCTCGCGGGAGGCCGCGATCGGGTCGCCGCCGCCGCAGGGGATCAGCTTGACCTGGTCGACGCCGGTGGCGTCCTCCAGGACGTGCTCGAGGGTGTCCTCGATCAGGCGGATGTTCACGTCGCCCGGGTTCTTGCCGGCGGTCAGCTCGTAGACGCGCAGGGTGCCCATGATGGCGGGGTGGATCGTGAACTTATCGACGTCGATCTGGGTGAAGACCGTGTCGAGGTGCATGAAGGCGCGCGAGACCGGGATGTCGAAGGCCAGGATGCGCTCGACCTTGGAGTCGGAGTTCCAGAAGATGTTCTGGGCCATGACGTCGATCGCGGCGGCCTGGGTGCGCTGGGAGATGCCGACGGCGAGGGTCTTCTCGTTGATGTTCAGCACGTCGCCGCCCTCGGTGTGGAACTGGCAGTCGCGGCGGAAATACAGCGAGACGTCCTTGTAGTCGGGGTGGTACTTGAAGACGTACTTGCCGTACAGGGTCTCGCGGTTGCGGGTGACCGAGTACATGCGGTTGAGGTTGACGCCCTCGCCGACGACCGCGAACGGGTCGCGGGTGAAGTAGAGGTTGGGCATCGGGTCGATGATCAGGTCGGACTCGGACTCGGAGTTGACCAGGGAGTCGAGGGTCGTGGACGCCGTGAGGGGCATGTCGATCTCGGACTTGGTCATGCCGGCCATGGTCTTCTTGACGAACTCGAGGTTGTCCTCGATGGAGTCCAGCTTCTCGCGGACGATCTGCGGCATGTGCTGGCCGCGGATGCCGGCCTCGGCGATATACTGGTCGGTGAACTCGGCGCGGGCGCCGGGGACCTGGTCGAACACCTCGGCGACGAGGTTCTCGAGATAGAGGACCTCCACGCCCTGGTCCCTCAGGATCTGGGCGAAGGTGTCGTGCTCCTGCTGCGCGACCTCCAGGAACGGGACGTCGTCGAACAGGAGTCGCTCGAGCTCGTCGGGCGGCAGGTTGAGGAGCTCGTCGCCGGGACGGTGCAGGCAGACCTTCCTGAGCTTGCCGATCTCGGAAGGCACGTGCAGACCTTTCGTCATGGCCTCCTACCTTTCTTTCGGGCCCTTGTCAGGGCCGATTCGTTAGCGCCCCTCCGTGTGAGGCGTTATTGCTGACGACATATTTATATCCAAAATCAGTTCATACTTCCACCTCGCCCCCGAACGGTCAGCAAAGTGCGATGAACGGTATATCGCATATGATTCCCCCATGATGCACTTCAGTTCTCTAAAGCAGGTTTTCAAAGGTAATCGTTCTTTTTTCTAAGGA
>USGN01000130.1 GCA_900554255.1 uncultured Collinsella sp.
CCTGCGCCGTCTGGATGGACTCTGCGGCCAAAAAGGAAACCTGACGGTGCCAATGTCCGGCGTGTGCATCGGTGGCGAGACCAAATTGCTCTATAACGGTGTCGTGTCCATCGGCGACGGGCGACTTGCGCGTGCCCTTGTGTGCCGACGTGTTGATTGAGACGATGCGGGCGGGTCCGTTGTAGGCGTCGTTTGCCGTGCACAGGGGAGCGGTCGCTTTCGCACGTTCCACCAGCTCGCGCTTCGCAGCATTGAGGATGGGATTATCGGTCGGATGGTCTTGGGGCACGTGTGCGCCTTTCGCTCGAGGATGTCAATACGCTGAATCCTACAACAATGGTAGGTTCATTGCCCATTGTCATACAACGGTGAGCGCCGTCTTCGTGCTGGCCTTCGTGCTGGACGATTACGTCGATTGCCATAGATACGGTGGAGCTTTGGGCGCCGGCGGCTTGGCACGCTAGAATAAATCAGTTGCGCAAAGACCGCCCATTGTGTGGGCAGTTCATGATAGGAAGTTTCCATGGCATTGCAATTTACAGAGCGCGAGTTCATTCCCGTGCTGCTCGGTGGCGACATCAACGCCTATTCGGTGGCGCGCGCCTTCTACGAGGAGTACCAGGTCAAGAGTCTGGTCTTTGGCAAGTATCAGACGGGTCCCGCGTACCGCAGCCAGATTATCGACTACACGCCCAACGTGGATATCGACACCATGCCCGTGATGCTCAAAACCGTCAACGGCATTGCCCAAGCGCATGCCGACAAGACGATTGTCCTTGTGGGCTGTGGCGACAACTATGTTGCCCTCGTGGCTCAGGCCAAGGATGCTCATGAGCTGGCGGACAACATCGTCGCTCCCTACGCGCCCTACAGCATGCTCGAGCAGTGCCAGAAGAAGGAGATCTTCTACGAGCTGTGCGAGAAACATGGCGTGCCCTATCCGCACACGTTTACCTTTACCAAGGCGATGCTCAATGCCCAGGGTGAGGCGCCTGCCGAAGTGCTCGACCAGATCGATTTTCCTTACCCGATGATTCTGAAGCCTTCTGACGGCATCATGTGGTGGCAGCACGAGTTCGAGGGCCAGAAAAAGGCCTATGAGATTGCCGACCGTGCCGAGCTGGAACAGGTCATTCGCGACTCGTATGCCAGTGGCTACACCGACGACCTGATCTTACAGGACCGCGTGCCCGGTAACGACGAGTACATGCGCGTGCTCACCAGTTATTCCGACCGCAACGGCAAGGTCCGCATGATGTGTCTGGGCCACGTGCTGCTCGAGGAGCATCAGCCCCACGGTGTCGGCAACCATGCCTGTATCATTACCGAGCCCAACGACGAGCTCATGGGCGGCGTGCGCAAGTTGCTCGAGGACCTTCACTTTGTGGGCTATTCCAACTTTGACGTAAAGTACGACGAGCGCGACGGCTCGTTTAAGTTCTTCGATTTCAACACGCGCCAGGGCCGCAGCAACTACTACGTTACCAACAGCGGCTTTAACGTTGCCAAGTATGTGGTGGACGAGTATGTGTTCAACCGTCCGTTTGAGCCGGAGTTTGTGACGGCTCAGGACGAGGCCCTGTGGATGGTCGTCCCCATGGGCGTCGTCGACAAGTACGTCAAGGATCCCGAGCTGCGCGCTAAGGTGCATCGCCTGGACAAGGAAGGCAAGGGCGCCGACCCTTCGTTTATGAAGGGCGACTTTGTCTTTAACCGCTGGCTGCGCATGTGGCACACCAAGCTGCGCCACTTTAAGCTGTTCAAGACGTATTACAAGTAGATGAGCGCGGCGCCCGTCCGGTTTGCATCGGGCGGGCGCGGGTATGATACGCGCAATTGCGCAAGCGTCACCAAGGAGGCGGCGATGGAAAAGCTGGGAGTTATCGGCGGCATGGGCGCCGAGGCCACGTCGTATTACTACGACCAGGTGGTACGTCATACGGCGGCTACGTGCGACCAGGAGCATATCGACATGGTGGTGCTCTCCAAGTCGACCATGCCCGACCGCACGTTGGCCATTAAGACCGGCGAGCATGCCAAGCTGCTGGCGACCATGAAAGAGTGTGCCCAGGCACTCGAGTCGCTGGGCTGCGCGCACATTGCCATTCCCTGCAACACGTCACACTACTTCTACGATCAGATCCAGTCGTTTACGAAGGTGCCGATTATCCACATGCCGCGCGAGTCGGTTCGTTATGCCCTTGCGGGTGCGGTGATGGGGGAGTGCGAGTTCGACCCCAACCTGAGTATGCCGGCCGAGCCGGTGCACAAGATTGGCATCATGGGCACCGACGGAACCGTGGGCGCGGGCGTCTATGGGCGCGAATGCGAGGCTGCGGGCGTCGAGGTCGTCTACCCCAGCGAGAAGCGTCAGGCCGACGTGATGTCGCTCATCTACGACGACGTGAAGGCCGGACGCGAGCCCGATATGGACAAGTTCGACCGCGTGATGTGGGAGTTCGCCCGCAGCGGCTGCGACCGCGTTATTCTGGCCTGCACCGAGCTCTCGGTGCTGCAGAAGTACCGCGAGATGCCCGAGATCACCCTCGACGCCATGGACGTCTTGGTACGCGAATCCATCATTCGCAGCGGCGCCCCCTACCGCCAATAGCCCTTAACCTGCCAAAAAGGGACAGGTATATTTTGGTAGGTTTTTATCTGGGGAAACAGTAAAGGCCTCGGCTCGTTTGGTGCGAGCCGAGGCCTTTTGCATTAGGCGGTTGGTGCTGACGATGAGCTAGAACAGGAATCCCAGGATGATGAGGGCGGCGCTGATGGCGAGCACGGCGATATCCAGACCCTTGATGGGGTAACGCTTATACGAGCTGGCGCGCGTGCGCAGATAAAAGCCGCGCTGCTCGGCGGCAAGCGCGGTGGCGTCGGTCTTGCCCACGCTCGAGATAAGCAGCGGCACGCACAACGGCAGCATGAGTTTGAGCTTCTTGATGGGGTTCTTGGTGTCGTACTCGACGCCGCGCGCGGTCTGCGCCTCCATGATGGCATTCATCTCTTGGCCAAACACCGGCACAAAACGCAGTGCCGTGGTAAAGGTGAAGGCGTAGCGATACGGTACGTGCAGTACCTCGACGCAGGCGTTGGCAAGGTCGTTGAGCTTGGTCACCATAAGCATGAGTATGAGTGGCAACGCTACGCCCAGCAGGCGCAGGCAGGCCTTAGATCCGGTGATGAGGCCGGTATCGGTAACGAAACCCCACACCACGTTGCCGTCACGCATAAATGCCAACTGCAGCACCAGCATGATAAGTGCGAGCGGAATCAGCAGCTTGAGCAGCGAGAACAGGCGATCGACGACGCCGGCGTAGGCGCCCAGCGCAAGGGTGAGTGCCAAAAAGCCCAACAGCGCAACATAGGTGTCGGACAAAAAGATGCCGATGATGATGGCGGCGGCAAGGCCCAGTTTGACGACCGGGTTCAGGCGATGCAGCAGCGTATCGCCCGGCATATAGTCGATGACGTTAACCACGGCGGACCATCTCCTTGGTAATGCGAACGATATCGGTGACCTCGCTCACCTGCGCAAAAGCGGGGGAGACGGAGGATGCCAAGCGGCGCGAGAGTTCAATGACCTGGGGCGGCTCCACGTAGGCACGCTGCATGAGCTTAATATTCGAGAACAGCTCGTGTGTGCGTCCGCGGTCGAGGATACGGCCGTCGGCCATCACAACGATGCGCTCGGCAAAGTCGGAGACGACTTCCATGTCGTGGCAGACCATGATTACAGCGCAGCCGCGCTCGGCCATGGTGCGTACGGTTTCCATGACGGTCATGCACTCGCGGTAGTCAAGGCCGCTCGTGGGCTCGTCGAGCACTACGATCTTGGGCTCAACCACTACGACGGAGGCGAGCGCCACCATTTGTCGCTGGCCGCGCGAAAGCGAGAAAGGCGCCTCGTCGGCGGGCAGGCCAAAGCGGTCGATGACGAGCTGGGCACGACGCAGGGCCTCGGCGCGGTCGATGCCGGCAAGCTCCAGGCCAAAAGCGACCTCGTCGAGCACGGTATCCTTGCAGATCTGGCGGTCGGGGTTTTGGAAGAGCGTTGCGACCTCGCGGGCGATGCGGCTCGTGGGGACCGCAGCGGTGTCCAGGCCCGTAACGCGCACGCTGCCCGAGGCAGGCTTAAGCAAGCCCGTGAGCAACTTGGTGAGCGTAGTCTTGCCGGCGCCGTTTTGGCCGACGATGCCCACGAGCTCGCCGGGGTAGAGGGTCAGGTTGAGGTCGTGGACGGCAGCGCCGCCGTTGGGGTAGGCAAACTCAACGTGATCGAAGGTGAGCACGGGCTCGGCGTCCTTGGCGTGCGGGCGCAGCGACGGTGCGTGCGGTGAGCCGGCGGGCGCTTGGGCGTCGCTAGCAGCGCGTGCGGGGTCGACG
>USGN01000131.1 GCA_900554255.1 uncultured Collinsella sp.
GGGCGCCCATTGTCTCAAATATTCGTGGAGCTTACGTGCGCATTCGGTTTCCAAACGGCGTTCGTCCTGAAAAACGTGCCGCTGGCAGAGAGTCTTGTCGCTTTAGTTTGGTGGTGTGCTACACTGCTACGGGCAAAAGCCACAGGCGTTGCCCTATTGCATAGAACGGGCGAACGATGCCCGATGTCAGTATCAACTTCGATGCCTTTTGGCGGGTTTGGCGGTGATCGATGAATATCGAGAACATGTTTGACAAGCCTGATGTCAAGCAGCTGGTCCACGCATTTAGCCTTTTGGACGACGAGAAGGATATCCAGGCGTTTTTGACCGATATCTGCACGCCGCGCGAGATTTGCGACCTTTCTCAGCGTTTGCAGGTTGCGCGCTATTTGGACGAGGGCGAGCCTTATGTTGAGGTTCAGGCCCGTACCGGCGCTTCGTCCACCACGGTGAGCCGCGTTTCAAAGGCGCTGAACGGCGAGTACGGTGGCTACCGCAAGATCCTCATTAAGTTGGAGGATGGCGAGTAGGCCGGCGACAAAAACGAATTGTGCAAAACCGCTCCTCCGGGGGCGGTTTTTATATGCCCGCAATCGGTTGGTTCGTTGGGGTCAGGTTGCTTTGTACCAAAAGATGGAGCTGTGGTGGCAATGTGTCCGCGTGGGCGGGTAGGATGGATGCATTGATTATTGCGAACAGTTTGAGCGGAGGACCATGCCTGTTCGAATCTATACCACCAATGCCGGCACGGATTTGAGCGATGCCGAGGCGGCGCTACTGGCCGACCTGGTTGCCCGCCACGGGCGCGCTGTTCTGTTGGCGCCAACATTTGCCGAGCTCGACCTGTGCCGCCATGATGCGGCAGAAGCCGAGGTTTCACTGGGTGTCGACTACAAGACGCCCACATCGTGGCTCAGCTCGCTGTGGGAGCTTATGGGCGATGGCCGCAGCTTTGTGGACAACCTTCAGCGCCAGATGCTGTTCTCGGACATGATCGACCGCCGCGACGACGCCGCTCTGCAGCCGCTTTCGCGCAGCCAGGGCACAGTGCGCATGCTCGCGCGCATGGCCCGCGACGTGTTGCCGGGCGTTGCGGGGACGGGTGCCGAACGATGCCGTGGCGACAACTGCCGGCCTGAGCCAAAAAGCGATGCCGAGGCTCGTGTGTTTGAGCTTTTGCGTGCCTATGCGAGCGGCTTGGACCGTCGAGACATGGTCGAGCCCTGCGAGGCAGCTGACATTATGACCAGTGTCCTGGCCGATAGCCTGCCGGCGTGCACTCGCGCCGTATGCGTGCGCGGTATCACGTCGTTTACGCACGGTCTGCTCGAGCTGCTGTCTGCCGTGGCGAACAATGGGGGAGAGGTCGTCGTGCTGCTTGCCCGCGAGCAGGCGGCGATGCGCGAGGAGCTTGCCACGGCATTTGATGCCCGCGATGTGTTGTTTGAGATCGCGCCGCTAGGGGAGGGTGTCGGCGCGTCTGATGCCGCTTACGGGACCGCCGCTCAGCCTGCCTTTATTGAGGTCGCTGGCCCCCATGCCCGTGCTCATGCTTATGCGGACGCAATTGATGATCTGGTAAAAACGTGCCGGGGTTCCGAGGTCGACGGCGCTTCTGCCGACCCCGTGCGCGTGCTTGCCGTTTCTGCCCGGGCACCCCAGCTGTTCGGCGAGCTCGCCGCCCGTTTGGCGGCGCGTCACATTGCGGCCGAGACGACTGAGTTCACGGCGTTTTCCCAGTCCATCGCGGGCAGGCAGTTTACGGCGCTCGCCAACCTGATCGAGCGTATGAAAGCCGCCGACGAGGGCACCGCTTCCAAGACTGAGTGGTGGCCCGCGCCGGAGCTTACCGACTGGATCTACAGTCCGCTTTCGGGCGCTGATGCCGTCAATGCCCGTACCTTCGATAAGAATATGCGTCTCTCGCGCAGCAAGACTACCGCGGGCGTCAAGAGCCTGCTGCAGAGCGTTCAGGGCCAGGTGAGGGGCGCGCGCAAGGCGACGAGCGACGATAACTGGTTTAAGAACGTACCGTGTGTGGTCTCGGACGTGTTCCAGGCGCTGTGGCGCGACAAACCCGTGACGGCGCTCAAGGCGATGCTCGCCGTCGCCGAGGCGTTGCCCGATCGCGCCCTTGGAGGCCTTGACGGTCAGGCTCGTCGCCAGGCGGAGACCGCCCTGCTGCGACATGGCATCGACATCCTTATGAACGATGCTCGCGCGCTCGACGTGTCGCAGGCCGCGACCGTGCCGGTTCTCGACGGCGTTCGAACCAAGGTGGACAAGCGCAGTACCGCCTACGATTACGAGACCTATGAGGTCGATCGCACACCACGAGCACAAGTGCGCTTCGCGTCGCTTGCCGATGCGTCGGTTCTTCGCCCTGGCAGCTACGATGCCGTGCTGTTTGCCGATGTCGACCTGGACAGCTATCCGCTTTCGCACGAAGAGGGCCCGCTTGCCACGTTGACAGCCGAGCTGCGCCGCGACGGCGTGTCTTTGGAGCCCGCTGCCCTGCTGCGCGTGCGCTTTGGCCGTGCGATGCAGGCGGCGAGCGGTCCGGTCGCGCTCGCCCGTGTGACGCACGATCGCCAGGCACGCGAGTGCTACCCGGCAGCCGTATGGACCGAGCTGTGGGCACATGCCGAGGCCGCTGGCGCTGCCAAGCCCATGCGCGTGGGCGAGGGCGATATCATCGCCGACTTTGATCCCGCGGCAGGTGAAGGCTTCAAGCGCGAGCGCGTGACCTGTGAAGCCCCTCAGCATCTGAGTGCCGAGGCCGTGCCGTATTTGGTCCTGCGCCGTCGCGATGGCGAGGGTGAGGACGCGCCGCTCGTGCCGCGTCTGACGTCCGCCTCGCAGATCGAGGCCTATTCGACCTGCCCGCTATGCTGGTTCGTCTCGTACCGCGTGAAGCCCCAGTCGATCGACGCGGGCTTTGGCAACATGGAAAAGGGCAACTTTGTCCACGACGTGCTGGAGCATCTGCATGCCCGTCTGCCCCAAGAGGGCATGGAGCGCGTGACGCCCGAGAATCTGCCGCGCGCTCAGGAGCTGCTGCGCGAGGTCTTTGACGAGACGTTGGCCGAGCACGCCGGCAAGCGCGGCACGGAGGGCCCGCTGGTGCCGCTCTCTGCGGTGGAGGAACGCCAGGTGGCCGAGATCTTGCCGCAGCTGGAGGGTGTGCTTGCCTACGAGTCCGAGGCACTTGCCCCCTTTGCCCCGCGCTACCTGGAGTTCGCCTTCAACGAGCTCAAGGTCGAGTATGCCGGTTGGCCGCTTGGCGGGCGCATCGACCGCGTGGACGTGGACGCCGAGAATCGTGCCGTGGTGATCGACTACAAGCATCGCACGGGCGTTGAGGAGTTTAAGCTCGCCGACCCCACGGTGCGCGACGAGGAATCGGGCACGGCGCCCATCGACGATCCGCGCTGGTTGCCACCACATACCCAAACGCTCATCTACGCCCAGGCCATGCGCCGGGCGCTGGATTTGGACACCCGCGCGGCGCTCTACTTTTCGACCAAGGGCGGCAAGCCGGCGTTGCGCGGTGCCGCGAGCGCCGAGCTGCTCGAGGAAGAGCGCGGCGACGGTCGCATCCCGGGCCTTAAGAAAGGTTTCCCCGGCGAGGGTGGCAGCATGGACTTCGACGCCCTGCTCGATCGCGTTGAGGCCGGCATCGCCGAGCGCCTGCGCGAGCTCGAGGCAGGCAACGTTGCCGCCGTCGACCCGACGTCGGCTCAGGCCGCGCATGCGCGCTGCTCGTATAACCACGAAGGAACGTTTGTAAGGAGGGACGTGTAGACCATGGATCTTTCGACTTTGATGCCGCAACAGCTGCAGATTGTCAAAACGCTCGACCGTCCGCTGTTTGTCTCGGCGGGCGCCGGTTCGGGCAAGACCTTTACCCTCACGCGTCGCATCGTCTACGCGCTCTCGCCTGAATCCGGTCCGTTCGTTGAACATCTTGACCAGGTGCTCGCCATTACCTTTACCAAAGATGCCGCGGCCGAGATCCGTGACCGCGTGCGCCGCGCGCTCATCGACGAGGGCATGGACGAGGAGGCCCTGACCGTCGACGATGCGTGGATCTCGACCATTCACGGCATGTGTTCGCGCATCCTGCGCGCGCATGCGCTGGAGCTGGGCATCGACCCCGAGTTCACGGTGCTCACCGATACCGACGAGCTTATGGACCAGGCTGTTGAGCATGTGTTGGCCCGCGCGACGGCGCCCGATGCCGCCCCCGAGCTCGCGGCATCGCTCAAGGCCCTCTACGCCTGGTATCCCATGGCGGGCGAGGGCGGTTCCTTTGGCGCTGGCGCGACCATCAAGGGCCTGGTGCGCGACCTGCTGGAGCTGTCGAGCCAGCTGCCGGGCGGTAT
>USGN01000132.1 GCA_900554255.1 uncultured Collinsella sp.
GCATATGCGGTGTGGTCAACCCATCAGGATTTTGCCGCATACTTCCGAATCACACCTCAAAATGACCCGTTTTCCTCCGTCCCCAAGGGATCAACGGAACGCAACAGGTTGAGTATACGCAAGCGAGCGGCCCCCAGAGCGTACAAGGTGGCATAAAAAAGGCAGGGCATTGACCTTTTGGTCATGCCCTGCCTTTTGAATGACAGATTGTAGCTCTGGGGGCCGCGCAGCGACGGAGATCGCCGCCGTTCGTTAGAACGGCGGAACTAGTTACTCCTCGTCGTTGTCCTTGGCCTCTTCGGCGTCGTCGGTGTCCACGAGCTGGTTGAGCAGCTCGTCGAGGGAAGCCATGTCCTCGTTGATGGCACCGTTGGCGGGAGCCTTCTTGTCGTCGATCGGGGCGCCCAGGAGCTCCTCGTCGGCGTCGGCGTGATGCGTCGGAGCGGAGGTACCCAACAGGATATCGTCCGGACCGTCGGGGCTAAAGACCATCTGCAGCAGCTGCGAGAGGTCTTCCTCGTCGGCAACGTCGTCGTTGTTCTCGAGGATGTAGAGCAAGTCGTGGGCCTCCAGGCCGTCACGGAGCTCCTCGATCGCCTTGGCACCGATGCCGTCGATGCGCAGCAGATCCTCCTCGGACTTGCCGACCAGGTCGCCGACCGTCTCGATGCCGACTTCGCTGAACTTGTTGGTCCAGCGCTGCGACACGCCCAGGTCGTCGAACAGGTACAGACGAGCCTTCTCGGCGGAGATGGTGTGGCCGTTGCGGGTGAACGAACCGTCAGCACCACCGAACTCGTCGTAGCCGGCCCAGTCGAGCTGCTGCGGAAGCTGCTCGTCCAGGTCCTTGAGCTCCACAGGAGCCCACTCGGGCAGCGACTTGGCGTTGGGCGAAGCCGGGCCGTCGATGTCCACGTAGCCGTCGGCCGTGCGATACGTCAGCTTGGCGTTGGCGTACGGCTTGAGGCCGGTACCGGCAGGAATCTTCTTACCGACGATGACGTTGGACTTAAGGTCGAGCAGGTGATCGACCTTGCCCTCGATGGCAGCCTCGGTAAGGACACCGGCGGTACGGATGAACGAAGCGCTCGACAGCCAGGAGTCGATGTTGGACGCGACCTTGAGCGTACCCAGGATGACGGGCTCGGCCACAGGAGCCTGACCGCCCAGACGGGCAACGCGCTCGACCTCGTCGGCGAACTCGTAGCGGTCGACGTACTGACCAAGCAGGTACTTGGAGTCGCCGGGGTTGGTGATCTGAACGCGACGCAGCATCTGACGTGCGAGCACCTCGATGTGCTTGTCGTTCAGGTCGACGCCCTGGCTGGTGTAGACGTCCTTGACGCTCTCGACGAAGGTGTGCATCGTCGACTCGATGTCGGTCAGCTTGCGCAGGTTGCGGAAGTTGACGAAGCCCTTGGTGATCTGATCGCCGGCGCGAACCTCGCAGCCGTCCTCGATCTCGGGCATAAAGCGCACCGAAGCGGGGACGCGACGCTCGTCGAGGACACGGGTGTGATCCTCGGAGTCGGTGAGCGTCAGCACGTACTCGGACTTCTCGGGCTTAATCGAGAGGTGGCCGGAGTACGGAGCCAGCTCGGCCTCGCGACCCAGGATCTTCTCGTTGACGTTGCCGACGATATCGAACATACGGCTGACCGTAGGCAGACCCTGCGTAATATCGTCGACGCCAGCGACGCCGCCGGAGTGAATGGTACGCATCGTAAGCTGCGTACCGGGCTCGCCGATGGACTGGGCGGCAATAATGCCGACCGCGGTACCGATGGCGACCGGACGACGGGTGGAAAGATCCCAGCCGTAGCACTTCTGGCACACGCCGTACTTGGAACGGCAGGTGAGCAGCGCGCGGAGCTTGACCTTCTTGAGGCCTGCATCGACCATCTTCTGGATGTCGGCGACCTTCTCGATGTAGCCGTCCTGCTCAAAGAGCACGGTGCCATCGGGAGCCACGACGTCCTCAATGAAGCAACGGCCGACGAGGTCGGTGTTGAGGTCGGTGGTGCCGGGGATGATGAGGTTGTAGGTGACGCCCTCGTGCGTACCGCAGTCCTCCTCGCGGACAATGACGTCCTGGGCCACGTCGACCAGACGACGGGTCAGGTAACCAGAGTCCGAGGTGTGGGATGCGGTATCGACCAGGCCCTTACGGGCGCCGTAGGTCGAAATGAAGTACTCGAGCGGCAGCAGGCCCTCGCGGAAGTTCGCCTTAATGGGAAGGTCGATCGTCTCGCCGGACATGTCTGCCATCAGGCCACGCATGCCGCCGAGCTGACGCAGCTGGGTCTTAGAACCACGGGCGCCGGAGTCGGCCATCATGTACAGCGGGTTCTCCTCGTCGAACATGTCGAGCATGAGCGCTGCAACCTTGTCGGTACAAGCGGTCCACTCGTTAACGACTTCGATGTGGCGCTCCGTCTCGTTGATGAAGCCCTCCTCGAAGTACTCGTTGATCTGGTCGACGTTGGCCTGGGCGCGATCGAGCAGCTCCTGCTTCTCGGCAGGGATAAGAGCGTCCCACACCGAGATGGTGAGGCCGGCGCGGGTAGCGTAGTGGAAGCCGGAGTACTTGATGGCGTCGAGGATCGGGCCGACCTTGGCCTCGGGATAGCGATCGCAGCAGTCCGCAACCAGCTTGGCCACATCGCCCTTGACCATCTTGTAGTTCATGAACTCGTAATCTTCGGGCAGGCACTGGCGGTTGAAGATGATGCGGCCGATAGAGGTCTCGAAGCGCGCGGTCTTGTTGCCGGTGACGTCGTAGTCGACAAACTCGTTCTTGCCGTTCTTGACGCGGAAGATACGGGTGCCGTCCTCGTTGATGACGTTGGCATCGGCAGCGGACACGCGGACCTGGATCTTGGCCTGCATGTCGACCTCGGAGCGGCAGTCATAGGCGTGCAGCGCGTCGTCGAAGCTCGAGAACACGTGGTTCTCGCCCGGCAGACCCTCGCGAACCTGGGTGAGGTAGTACACACCGATGATCATGTCCTGCGAAGGGATGTTGACCGGCTTGCCGGATGCCGGCGAGCGCAGGTTGTTCGCAGAGAGCATGAGCACGCGGGCCTCGGCCTGAGCCTGGCTGGACAGCGGCACGTGGACAGACATCTGGTCGCCGTCGAAGTCGGCGTTGAAGGGCGAGCAGACCAGCGGGTGCAGGTGGATAGCCTTGCCCTCGACCAGCACCGGCTCAAAGGCCTGGATGGACAGACGGTGCAGGGTCGGTGCACGGTTGAGCAGCACGACGCGGCCGTCGATGACCTCTTCGAGGATATCCCACACAAAGGTGGCACCGCGGTCGATAGCGCGCTTGGCGCCCTTGATGTTCTCGACCTTGCCGAGCTCGACCAGGCGCTTCATGACGAAGGGCTTGAAGAGCTCCAGCGCCATGGTCTTGGGCAGACCGCACTGGTGCAGCAGCAGCTTGGGGTCGGTAACGATGACCGAACGGCCGGAGTAGTCGACACGCTTGCCCAGCAGGTTCTGACGGAAACGGCCCTGCTTGCCCTTGAGGGCCTCGGCGAGCGACTTGAGCGGGCGACCGCCACGGCCAGAGACCGGGCGACCACGACGGCCGTTGTCGAACAGGGCGTCCACGGACTCCTGGAGCATGCGCTTCTCGTTATTCACGATGATCGCAGGGGCGTCCAGGTCGAGCAGGCGCTTGAGTCGGTTGTTACGGTTGATCACGCGACGGTACAGGTCGTTGAGGTCGGACGCGGCGAAACGGCCACCGTCAAGCTGGACCATCGGGCGCAAATCGGGCGGAATGACCGGAATGACGTCCAGGATCATGTTCGCGGGGCTGTTGCCGCCCTTCAGGAAGGCGTCAACGACCTCGAGGCGCTTAACGGCCTTCTCGCGCTTCTGCTTCTGGGAGTCCTCGTCGGCGATGATGGCCTTGAGCTTCTCGGCCTCGGAGGGGAGGTCGATGGCAGCGAGCAGGTCGCGGACGGCCTCGGCACCCATGCCGCCCTTGAAGTACATGGAGTAGTAACGGGTCATCTCACGGAACAGCGGCTCATCGGAAATGAGGTCGCGCTCGGTGAGCTTCATGAAGGCGTTGAAGGCGTCCGTGCGGAGCTGCTTCTCGTCCTTGCACTCCTCCTCGATGTCAACGATGCCAGAGGCGATCTCCTCGGGGGTCAGCGGCTCCTCGTCGGAGAACTCGTCGAAGTTCTCGGGGTTGCCCTGCTCCTTGAGGGACTCGATCTGGCGGGCGCACTCGGCATCGATCTCTTCCAGATCGGCGGCGAGCTCCTCGCGCAGGTCGTCGGCGTTCATCGCCAGACCCATCGTCTTGCAGTAAGGCTCCAGTTCGGAATCCGCCATCTCCCGGAACCCTTCGAGCACCCCGACGGGCTTC
>USGN01000133.1 GCA_900554255.1 uncultured Collinsella sp.
TCGTTTTCGCTCTTTGCCGCCGCGTGCCTCATTTGGTTTATCTATTCCGAGACGGTGCAGGGTTCTCGCCTTTTGACCGCGCGCTATAGGATGGCGTTTGTAACGCTGCCTGCGGTGCTGGTAGTCGTACTGGCGTTTACTAGCTACTGGACGCACGCCCTGTTCTATATCGATGCGCAGGGCGCGTATCGTCGCGGTTTTGTCTATATGATCCAGCCCATCGTCAGCTACTGCTACGTTATATATACGTCCCTGCATGCGTTTATACAATCTTGCAAGGTCGAGAGCCTACAAAAGAAGGCCATCTATCAAACCTTGGCATTTTTCGCCATTCCGGCCTTGGTGGCCGGTGTCTTTCAGGTCTTTTATTCGGGTCCCTGCCTTAGTGTCGGCATCATGTTAAGTATGTTGCAGCTCTACATTGTTTGTCAGGAGCAGCTGATCTCGACCGACCCGTTGACTGGCCTTAACAATCGCAACCGTTTTGAGACCTATATGCTGTCGCTGTTCTCGGGTGCTGATCAGGCCGATGATGTGTATCTGCTTATGATGGATGCCGACGGCTTTAAGCAAATTAACGACCGGTATGGACATGTTGAGGGCGATCATGCCCTCCAGGTCATATCTGCTACGCTCAAAGAGGTCTGCTCGGCGTCTGGTGGTTTTATCGCACGCTATGGTGGCGATGAGTTCGTGGTGCTTCAAAAGGCGACGGCGGAACAGGACATCATAGACCTGTGTTCGGCGATTAACGACGAGCTCGCTCGTGCCGAGGTGCCGTATGCATTGCGGATGTCCATCGGTTACGCGCGGGTCGGCGATAGTGTTGATACCTGGCAAGACTTACTTCGCGCTGCCGATGCGGAGCTCTACCGCGTCAAGGCCGAGAAAAAGAAAGCCGGCGTCCAGATACGCTAGAAAAAAGGGACGCACGCTGGCGGGCGTGGCGGCCCTCGGTTCACCGATGTACTCCATTAAACTAAAGTATGTGAATCCCCTCTGCTAAATAAGGGCAGTTCGCTAGGCTTTTTTGGGTTTGTTGACGATGATGATGCCGCTGCAGACCAACAGCAGGGCAACGATGACGGTAACGGGGCTCGTGCCAGCACCCTCGCCGAGCAGCAGCGCGCTCAGCAGCACACCAAAGACGGGGTTCATAAACCCAAAGACCGAGACGCGGCTGACGGGGTTGACGGCAAGCAGGCGCGACCACAGCGAGTAGGCGACCGCGGAGATAAGCGCCATGTAGATGATGAGCGCGATGGCGGGGGCAATCGCCGTGGGGGAGAGCGCGCCACCCATCAAAAAGCCGATGGCGGTGAGGACCAGGCCGCCGACCAAGAACTGCCACCCGGCAAGCAAGACGCCGTCGTGCTCGCGCGAGAAGATGCCGATCAGGCAGGTCGAAAGGGCGCCCGCGACGGTGGAGGCCAGGATGAAGCCCTCGCCGTCGAGCGTAAAGCCAAAGGTGCCGTCCGCGCCCGAAAGGTTGACGAGCGCGACGCCGGCAAAGCCCAGTACGCAGCCGAGCACCTTGGCCGCATCGAGCTTTTCGGTGCGAAACGCCAGGACGGCAAAGAGGATAGCCAAGAAGTTGGCGCTGGCCTCGATGATGGAGCTTGACATAGCGCTTGCACGGGAGAGACCAAGGTAGAAAAAGAAGTACTGGCCGATGGTCTGGAAGAGCGACAAGATGCAGATGGGCTTGATACCACGCGCTTGCGGAACGAGCAGTCGGCGCTGGGCCACGCTCATGCCAACAATGACCAGCATGCCGGCAAGGGTGAAGCGCAGACCCGCGAAGAGCAGCTGCGAGGCGCTGTCGTGCGCGGGAATGCCAAAGAGGCCGTAGCCGATCTTGATGCAGGGGAAGGCAGAGCCCCAGAGCGCGCAGCAAACGAGACAGCCCAGGATGAGTCCGGGCAGGGTGGCGAGATACGGCTTGCGGCTTTTCATGATGTCCTTTCTACATGCGCGAAGCAAAAAAGAACCCGCCACCGGATGCGTCGGTGGCGGGTGTTGTTACCCGAGGGGATTGTACCCGATGGGAACGTATTAAGCGAAGTAGGCTACGCCGCTCTCAAAGATCGGCATGAACTTGTCGCCGGGGACATGCTCGGGCACGTTGCGGTACAGGTTGTCGCCGCGACGCTCGGCATGGCCCATCTTGCCTAGGACGCGGCCGTCGGGGCTCGTGATGCCCTCAATGGCGAGTGCGGAGCCGTTGGGGTTGACGGAAAGATCCATGCTGGGCTTGCCGTCCTCGCCCACGTACTGCGTGGCGACCTGGCCGTTGGCGATCAGCTGGGCGAGTACTTCGTCATTGGCGACAAAGCGGCCCTCGCCGTGGCTGATGGCGACGGTGTAGGGGTCGTCCAGGCTGCACTGCGACAGCCATGGGGACAGGTTGGACGAGATGCGGGTGCGCACCAGGCGGCTCTGATGGCGACCGATGGTGTTGAACGTCAGCGTGGGCGCATCGGGCGTGGCGTCGACGATGTCACCGTAGGGCACCAGGCCGAGCTTGACCAGAGCCTGGAAGCCGTTGCAGATGCCCAGCATCAGGCCGTCGCGGGCCTTGAGCAGGTCGCGGACTGCCTCGGTGACCTCGGGAGCACGGAAGAACGCCGTGATGAACTTGGCAGAGCCGTCGGGCTCGTCGCCGCCCGAGAAGCCGCCGGGGATCATGACGATCTGGCTTGCACGGATGCGGCGGGCAAGCTCGTGGGTGCTCTCGGCGACGGCCTCGGGCGTGAGGTTGTTGATCACGAAGGTGTCGGCCTCGGCACCGGCGGCACGGAAGGCGCGGGCGCTGTCGTACTCGCAGTTGTTGCCGGGGAACACGGGGATGATCACGCGCGGGCGGGCGATCTTGGCGCCGCCGTACACGTGGATATCCTTGGCGCGGAAGTCGATGGTCTCGACCTCGGGGGTCTCGCCGGCGCTGCGGTAGGCGAAGACGCCCTCGATGCCGCTCTCCCAGGCCTCCTGGAGCTCGGCGAGCTCGATGACCTCGGAGCCGGTGTCGATGACATAGCCCTCGACGGTGGTACCCAGGGGCTCGACGACAACGCCGTCGGCGACCTCGGGCAGCTCGGCGTCCTCGGCGAGCTCGACGATAAAGCTGCCGTAGAGCGGGGTGAAGAGGCTCTCCACGTCCACATCCTCGGCAAGCTCGATGCCGATCTGGTTGCCGACGCACATCTTAAAGAGGCTCTCGGCGCCACAGCCGTAGCCGGGCGTGGAGACGGCCAGGGCGTCGCCGGTAGCAGTGAGCGCCTCGACGGCGTCAAACGCGGCGAGCAGCTGCTGGGCGTCGGGTCGGTAGTCCTCACCGTAGGTAGCGGGGGCGATGCGGACGACGCGGTGCGTCAGGCCCTTGAACTCAGGGGAGACGGCGCGCGCCGCGCGGCCCACGGCAACAGCGAAGCTGATCAGAGTCGGCGGAACGTTGAGCTCGCCGGCCTCGTCCTCAAACGAGCCGCTCATGGAGTCCTTGCCGCCGATGGCGCCGGCACCCAGGTCGACTTGGGCCATGAGGGCGCCCAGGACGGCTGCTGTGGGCTTGCCCCAGCGCTCGGCCTCGGTGCGCAGACGCTCGAAGTACTCCTGGAAGGAGAGATAGGCGCGTTTGTGCTCAAAGCCGGCAGCCACAAGTTTGGCGATGGACTCGACCACGGACAGATAGGCGCCCGCAAACTGGTCGGCCTCCATCAGATAGGGGTTGAAGCCCCATGCCATGGCGCTTGCCGTGGTGGTCTCGCCGTCCACGGGGAACTTGGCGACCATGGCCGAGCTCGGGGTGAGCTGCGTCTTGCCGCCAAAAGGCATAAGCACGGTTGCGGCACCGATGGTGGAGTCGAAGCGCTCGGAAAGGCCCTTGTTGGAGGCAACGTTGAGGTCGGTGACAAGCGAGGCCATGCGCTCGGCAAGCGTGGTGCCGGCCCAGCTGGGCTGCCACACGCTGCGGGCGCACACGTGGGCGACCTGGTGCTTGGGCGCGCCGTTGGAGTTGAGGAACTCGCGGGATAGGTCGACGATGGCGACACCGTTCCAGGCCATGCGCATGCGCGGCTCGGCGGTAACCTCGGCGATAACGGTCGCCTCCAGGTTTTCCTCGGCGGCGTAGCCCATGAACTCCTCGACGTCACCGTCGGCGACGGCGCAGGCCATGCGCTCCTGGGACTCGGAAATGGCGAGCTCGGTGCCGTCCAGGCCGTCGTACTTCTTGGTCACGGTGTCCAGGTCGACATACAGGCCGTCGGCAAGCTCGCCCACGGCGACCGAGACGCCGCCGGCGCCAAAGTCGTTGCAGCGCTTGATCAGGCGGCAGGCGTCGCCGCGGCGGAAGAGGCGC
>USGN01000134.1 GCA_900554255.1 uncultured Collinsella sp.
CAGGTTACGGTGACCATTCCTGATGGTGCTTCGGGCGATACGATCGCCTCGATTCTCTCCGAGAACCATATCGTCGAGAATCCCAAGGATTACTATGCGGCGGTGAAAAAGCTTAACGCCGATATGTCGCTCAAGCCTGGTACCTATTCGTTCACCACACTCATGGACGCGACCAAGGTTGTTCAGCAGCTCATGGAAGGTCCCAACGCGGGCTCTAATGCGCTGACTATCCCTGAGGGCCTGACGGTCGATCAAGTCGCCGACCGTGTGGCCCAGGCCTACGACGGCATCTCTAAGGAAGACTTCCTCAACCAGGCCAAGGCCTCCAACTACGTGGACGACTATAGCTTCCTTAAGGACGCCGCGAACGATTCACTCGAGGGCTTCCTATTTCCCAAGACCTATTCGTTGGGCAAGGACCCGTCTGCCGACGATGTGATTCGCGCCATGCTCGACCAGTTCAACGCCGAGTATAAGTCGCTTGACTTTGCCAGCTGCGAGGCAAAAATCAAGGAGCGCTACGGCGTGGAGATGTCCGATTACGACATCGTTAACCTTGCCTCGATCGTCGAGCGCGAGGGCCTTAACGCCGACCAGCGCGCGCACGTGGCATCGGTTTTCTATAACCGTCTGGCCGGCAAGCTCGATGGTCTGCGCTACCTCAACAGCGACGCCACCATGATGTACGTCACCGGCGGCGAGGTTACCGCCGATGACCTGCAGAGCGATAGCCCGTATAACACCTATAAGCACGAGGGCCTGCCGCCCACTCCCATCTGCTCTCCGTCGCTCGAGGCGCTCAAGGCTACCCTTGAGCCGACCGACTCCGATGACCTGTATTTCTACATTACGCAGGACGAGGAGTATTTCTCGAAGACCTACGAAGAGCATCAACAGTCTTGGAATTGATCATGAGGATTTTTAGCCCCAAACGATATGTTGCCTCAGTCGACCGCATCGACCTCGATACCCTGTGGGCCGACGGCAAGCGCGCCATTCTACTCGACCGCGACAACACCTTGGTGCCGCGTCATACCGAGCAGGTACCCGCTGCGGTTTCCGCTTGGCTCGAAGCCGCCCATGCCAAGGGCTTTAAGCTGTGCATGGTGTCCAACAACTGGCATCGCGACCAGGTCATGGCGTCGGCGCGCGAGCTGGGGCTCGAGGCCATTAGCCATGCCATGAAGCCGGCGCCATTTGCCCTCAAAGCGGGTCTTAAACGTCTGGGCGCCACGGCCGACGAGGCCGTGCTGATCGGCGATCAGCTGTACACGGATGTGTGGAGCGGTAACTTTGCCGGCGTTGACACTATTCTGGTCAAGCCGCAGGCAACCCAGGACCTGTGGTACACGCAGATCTTCCGTATCTTTGAGCGCCGGGCCCTGCGCGACCTTCCCTGCGAGGAATAGGTTTCGCCATGTCTCAGCACATCAAACACGGCTGCGACCATATCTTCTTTATCGGCTTTTTGGGCGCGGGCAAGTCGACGCTTGCGCGCAACGTGGGCACTATGTTCAAGCGTCGATTCATCGATACCGATCGTTTGGTTGTGCGTCGATGCGGCAAGTCTGTGACCGAGATATTTGAGACCGAGGGCGAGGATCGTTTTCGCGAACTCGAGACCTCGGCACTCCGTTCGCTTCAAAGTGAGCGCAGCCTGCTGGTATCGTGCGGGGGTGGCATCGTCGAGACGCCGGTGAACATTGAGCTGATGCACGAGATGGGTACATGCGTGTACCTCGAAGGCGACTTTGAGGACTCGTTGCGCCAGATTCGCCGCTCCGATACCCGACCAGATTTCCGCTCACCCGAGCATGCTGCGCGCCTGTTTGAGCATCGCCGTCCGCTGTATCGCCAGGCCGCCGATATTACCCTTGATATCCGCAACAAGTCCTTCGAGGACGTTTCCTACCTTTGTGCCGAGATGCTTTTGGAGCGTGGGCTGCTATGATTCGCCGTCAACTTATCAATTTCCAAAACCGCAGTGTCGATGTCCGCGTCGGATTGGGCGCGTTCGAGGAGCTGTCGCGCATGTTTGCCTCTGCTGTGGGCAAGCCTAAGCGCGCGATGGTGGTTTGGAACGACGCCACATCCGAGCGTTTTGGCGAGGTCGTCGAGCATGCGCTGGTCGACGCCGGTTTTGCCGTGTCGCCGCTAGTCCTCGAGGTTTCGCCTGCTGGTGCCACGCTGGCCGATGCTGATGCTATCTTTGGCGCCCTGTCTGCCAACCGCATCACCTGCGACGATCTGGTTGTCGCCGTTGGCGATGCCGCAACCTGCTCGGTCGTTTGCTGGTGTGCCAATCAGTGGTGCGGTCGCACCGAGTGCGCCTTGCTGCCGACGACGTTCGACGCCATGCTCACGGTCGCGACGACCATGAAGCCGCTCGTCGCCTCGTTGGCCAATGCGCTTCCCGCTATCGCGTTCCGTCCCGAACCGGGCTTGGTTGTGTGTGACCTCGACCTTGTTCGCGAGGCGGAACCCGAGGACCTCAAGTTCGGCTATGCGGTACTTGTTGGCACCATGCTTTCGAGCAGCAAGTCCCGTTGGAATCAGTTTACCGAGACCGTCCCCGAGATTCTCGCGGGCGAGGAGGTCGCGCTCGTCAATGCCGTTCAGTGGTCTCAGACTGCCCGCAAGGACGTGCTGACGGCCACGAACCCGAGCGCTCGCCATGCGCTCGATTTTGGCAAGATGGGGGAGCGTACCCTGCGCGCCTGCTTGGGCGATACCGCTTCGCAGGTCTCTGCCTACCAGCTGTTGTCCGAGGGCATGCGCTTTGAGGCGCGCCTAGCACATGATGCCTGCGACTTCGATATCGACTATGTGTTTGATCTCGATGACTGCCTGGAGGACTTTGGCATCGAGGAGCTTGCCTTCGACCTGGAGCCCACGGCGTTTATCGAGGAGTTCCGTAAGCAGCAGTTCGCCCGCTCGAACCGCAGCATGTTGCCGCTGCCCGCGGCGCTCGGCGCCATTCGTCTAACGAGCGTTGAGGACGAGGTTCTTGAGCGCCATGCTCACGCCTACTTGGCTTCTCGCAAAGAACTTCTCTAAGATTTATTGACATCCATCGTCTTTCGTATCATGTTGAGGGACGGGTTTCCAATCGGTTGCGGTTCGCATGCGATTCCGACGTTCGGTTGAGACCCGTCCCGCACTTTTTGAGACAACAAGAAAGGAATCTGCATGTCTGAGTTTGCTGCCGGTCCTGCCGGTCGTATCGAACGTGTCCGTGCCCTGATGGTCGAGCGCGGCTACGACGCTATCGTGGTACGCGACGAGGCCAATCTTCGTTGGCTCACGGGCGTGAAGGGCGTCTTCGACTACACCTTCGAGTTCCCGCACGCGGCGTTTATTACGGCTGACCAGTGCCTGTTCCATACCGACTCGCGCTACCTCAACAGCTTTGAGGAGAACACGCCCGCCGGCAGCCCTTGGGTCTACGATATGGACGAGGGCACCATCCCCGGTTGGGTCGCCGGCAAGATCGCGGCCAACAAGTGCCGCGTCTGCGCCGTCGAGGACGACATGCAGATCAACTTCTACGAGGGTATTCAGCGTGGTCTGGAGGACCGTTCCGTCGCCTGCATGTTGCCGCTGATGCATGATGACATCCGCAAGATGCGCGCCATCAAGGACGCCGAGGAGATCGAGCTCATGCGCCATGCACAGTCGATCACCGATGCCGCCTTCCAGCATATGCTCGGCTTTATTAAGCCCGGTATGACCGAGAAGCAGGTTCGCAACGAGCTCGAGAACTTTATGTTCGCCAACGGCGCCGACAGCCTGGCCTTCGGCTCCATCGTGGCGAGCGGTCCCAACACCGCCAACCCGCACGCCGTGCCGAGTGACCGCGTGATCGAGAAGGGCGACTTCGTCCTCATGGATTACGGCGCGGGCTACTGCGATTATCGTTCCGACATGACGCGCACCGTCGTGATGGGCGAGCCTACCCAGGAGCAGCTCGATCTGTACGCGCTCGTGCGCCGTACGCACGAGGAATGCGTCGCCGCCATCCATCCGGGCGTCGAGGGCAATGACATTTTTAAGCTTTCCAAGAAGATCATCGGCGATGCCGGCTATGGCGATTACTACAACCACGGTCTGGGCCACGGCGTGGGTATCGACATCCATGAGCTGCCCAACTTCAACCGCAGCAAGAACACCATCGAGGTCGGCTCGGTTATCACCATGGAGCCCGGCGTGTATCTGCCCGGTGTGGGCGGCGTGCGCCTGGAGGACTACGGCGTGGTCACCGAGAACGGCTACGAGCCCTTCACCAAGACCCCGCACGACCTGCACGTCATCGACTGCTAGCCCATTTCGATAGATTTTTGGGGCGGGG
>USGN01000135.1 GCA_900554255.1 uncultured Collinsella sp.
TCGGGTTCGGGTAGCGGCATTTCCTATAACAGAGCGGTCAATCTAGGATGGGGCTATATTGAATGGTATTTGATGCGAAATACCAGTCTTTATAGCCCGTGCCTAGATTAGCCGCTCTGTTATAGAGAAAGCCGATAGCAAGGCATCTTTGATTGGTATCCTCAAATAGCGAGTGAAACTCCACCGTGGCACAGTGGTGCTGTAGAATCCTTACAACACATCACACTATTACGTATCTAGAGGAGCACGATATGCGCGTCGACGAGGTTTTTAAGCAGGCAGCATCCCAGGGCACCGCGCCCATTTCGTTTGAGATGTTCCCGCCCAAGGGCGAGCTTACCCTCGACACGGCTCACGAGGTGGCAGGCAATCTGTGCAAGCTTTCGCCGAGCTTTGTCTCGGTCACCTGCTCTGCCGGCGGCTCGGGCAACGGCGCCACCACCGCCCCCATCGCACATATGATTACGAGCGAATTCGATACACCCTCGGTGGCACACCTTACCTGTGTGGGCCGCTCGCACGCCGATATCGCCGCCAAGATCGACGAGTATCGCACCGCCGGCGTGGAAAACATCCTGGCCCTGCGTGGCGATCTCCCTGCCGGCGCGACCGAGGACGACAAGCCCGCCTCTGACTACGCCTACGCCCGCGACCTCATCCCCGAGCTCGTCGACGCCGGCTTTTGCGTGGGCGCCGCAGCCTACCCCGAGGGCCACATTGCCTGTGAGGATCTCAACCTCTCGGTCGAGCACCTCAAGCAAAAACAGGACGCTGGCGCGAGCTTCTTTGTGACGCAGCTCTTCTTTGATAACGAGTGCTTCTACCGTTTTCGCGAGCTTGCCGACAAGGCCGGCATCACCGTGCCCATTACCGCGGGCATCATGCCGTTTATGGGCAAGTCGCAAATCAGCCGCATGGTCTTTATGTGCGGCGCGTCGCTGCCCTCCCCCGTCATCAAGATTCTCGCCAAGTACGAGAATGACCCCGAGAGCCTGCAGGCAGCTGGTGTAGATTATGCAGCCCGCCAGCTTTGCGACCTCAAGGAGCACGGCGCCGACGGCCTGCACCTGTACACTATGAACCGTCCTGCAATCGCCGCGACCATTATGGAGCGCCTGGGGTAATGGAAAAACCGCACATCGATACAACCGCTGTCGAAGTGCCGGCCGACCTTGCGTCGCCGGCGCTCTACCGTATCGATGCCGCGCACCATCCCCGTGTCGACCGTGCCGAGATGCTGCGGTATCTGGGTTACGGCGGCCAGCAGATTGAGCCCGAACTATCACGACGTATTGAGCTTGTCGTTGAACGTCTGGAACTGGACATTGAGCCCCGTGGCGTGCGACGCGTGTTTGCCGTCGATGCCACGGGAGCCGATGAACAGGGCGACCCTTGCATTCGCTTGGTCGGCACCAACGTTGAGCTGCGCGGTCGCGATATCTATCGACATCTCAAAGATGCCCGCTTTGCCGCGCTCATGGCATGCACCCTCGGCATGGACGCCGAGCGTCGCCTGCGCACCACGGGAGCCCAACATCCCCTGGAGGGCGCCGTGCTCGACGCCGCGTGCTCCGCTTACGTGGAAGCCGCCGTCGAGCAAATGGACCAGCAGGTCAAGACGGACGCCGCCGCACA
The DNA here is from genome assembly GCA_900554255.1 of uncultured Collinsella sp. Classification (GTDB taxonomy): domain Bacteria; phylum Actinomycetota; class Coriobacteriia; order Coriobacteriales; family Coriobacteriaceae; genus Collinsella. The sequence continues at coordinate 1,636 of USGN01000135.1, forward strand.
CGGACTCGCCGGCAACTGGCGCTTTAGTCCCGGCTACGGCGACTGCCCGCTCTCGGCCCAGCGCTCGATCGTCAATGCGCTCAACGCCACGCGGCTCATCGGGCTTACCGTCACGCCCACCAGCCTGCTCATGCCCACCAAAAGCGTGACCGCGGTGATCGGTCTGTTTGACGGCGAAGTCCACGACGCCCAAAGCCGCCCCACCTGCAATATCTGCCGCATGCGCGAGCACTGCCGCTTCCGCGCCGCCCACACCACCTGCTATTCCAGCCATTAGGAGCCCTCGATGTTTACTCCGCTTATCACTCATGATTCTGACGGCACTGCATTGGCGGCACCCGTTGATGCCGCACGTCGCAACGGTGCCACGTACAAGACGCACACGATCGACGATCTGCGCATTAAGGACGATCGCCTGCGTGCGGCCATCGAGGGCACGGGACACCTGCTGTTCGACGGCGGCATGGGCACCATGTTGCAGGCCGCTGGCATGAAGGCGGGCGCCCTGCCCGAGCTGCTCAACTTTGAGGAACCCCAGGTTATCACCGATATCCAACGTCAATATGTCGAGGCCGGCTGCGACGTGATCACCGCCAACACCTTTGGCGCCAACGCCCACAAGCTCGACGGTGCCGCCACCGTGGCAGACGTCTTTGCCGCGGCCGTCGCCTGTGCCCGCGAGGCCGGCGCCCGCTACGTCGCCGGTGACATCGGCCCCATCGGCGCGCTGCTTCGCCCCTTGGGTACCCTCAGCTTCGACGAGGCCTACAACCTCTTTGCCGAGGAAGTGCGTGCCGGCGTCGATGCGGGCGTGGACCTCTTTATTATCGAGACCATGACTGACCTTGCCGAGATCAAGGCGGCAGTCCTCGCCTGCCGCGAGAACTCCGACCTGCCCGTCTTTGCCACCATGACCTTTGAGGAAGACGGCCGCACCTTCTTGGGCACGAGCCCCGAGGTCGCCGCCATCACCCTCGACGCCATCGGCGCCGACGTCCTGGGCATCAACTGCAGCCAGGGCCCGGCCGAGCTCCGAGGACTCGCCGCGCGCATGCTCACCGTCACCGACAAGCCCGTTATGGTGCAGGCCAATGCGGGACTGCCCCACGTGGACGACGACGGTAATACCGTCTTTGACATCCAGGCCCCCGAATACGTCAAGGCCGTCGCCGGCATGATCGCCGACGGCGTGAGCGTCGTGGGCGGCTGCTGCGGCACCACGCCGGCGCACATGGCGGCCTTGCGCACGCTTATCGATAACCACACGCCCAGCCCGCGCCGCCACAAGCCCAGCATGTCGGTCACGAGCGCCCAAACGGTCGTGGACCTTCCCTGCGACGGCCACAAGATCGCTGTCATCGGCGAGCGCATCAACCCCACCGGCAAAAAGCGCTTCCAGCAGGCACTGCGGGAGGGCGACATGAACTATGTGCTGGAACAGGCCGTCAGTCAGGCAGAAGCCGGAGCACAGGTTCTGGACGTGAATGTGGGCGCACCCGGCGTGGATGAGCCGGTGCTGATGGAGCAGGTGGTCAAGGCACTGCAAAGCGTGACCAGCCTGCCCCTGCAGCTGGATTCCTCCAACGTGGAAGCGCTGGCGCGGGGTCTGCGGGTGTACAACGGCAAGCCCATCGTCAACTCCACCAACGGCGAGCCGGAAAAACTTGCCGCCATCCTGCCGCTGTGCAAAAAGTACGGAGCCGCCATCGTGGGGCTTGCCATCGACGAAAAAGGCATCCAGCCCAAGGCCGCAGACCGCGTGGCCATTGCCCGCCGCATCACCGAAGCGGCACTGGCAGCGGGCATCCCCCGGGAGGATATCTACATCGACTGCCTTACCCTGACCGCCAGTGCCCAGCAGGAGGATGTGCTTGCCACGGTGCAGGCGCTGGAAGCCTGCAAAAAGGAGCTGGGAGTGCGCACCGTGCTGGGCGTGTCCAACATCAGCTTTGGTCTGCCCTGCCGCACCTACCTGAACACCACCTTCCTGACCATGGCGATGTACGCCGGGCTGGACCTTGCCATCATGAACCCTTCCAGCGAGGAGATGATGGCGGCGGTGTACGCCTACAACGTGCTGACCAACCGGGACAGACAGAGCACAAAGTACATTGCACGCTTTGCCGACCGTGTGCCCGCCAGCACTGCGCTGGCACAGGCTGCAAAGGCCGCGCCTGCCGCCAGTGCTGCCGAAACAGAGCTTACCGGCCCCTACGCTGCCCTGATGAAAGCGGTGGAAAAGGGCTTGAAGGGTGACGCCGCCGCCCATACCCGCGCCCTGCTGGCGGAAAAGCAGCCGCTGGAGGTGGTGGACGAAGCCTTGATCCCCGCTTTGGACATCGTAGGTGCTAAGTACGAAAAAGGCACCCTGTTCCTGCCGCAGCTGCTGCAGGCCGCCAGCGCCGCCCAGAGCGCCTTTGAGGAGATCAAGACCGCCATTGCCCAAAAGGGCGAAGGAAGCGCCAGCAAGGGACGCATCGTCCTTGCCACCGTCAAGGGCGATGTGCACGACATCGGCAAGAACATCGTCCGGGTCATTCTGGAAAACTACGGCTTTGAGGTGCTGGACCTTGGCCGGGACGTGCCGGTGGAGACGGTGGTGGACACCGTGCGGGAAAAGGACGTGCATCTGGTAGGGCTTTCGGCCCTGATGACCACCACCCTGAAAAGCATGGAGGAGACCATCGCCGCCCTGCACGCGGCCAAGCT
>USGN01000136.1 GCA_900554255.1 uncultured Collinsella sp.
AATGTCCTGCTCATATTAAAAGGAACGTCCCTACGTGCCGACTGGTTGCATTAGGAGTATCATCATCTGCGCAAATAAGCACGAAAGAGCATATTAGAGATTGAGAGCGTATGGCTGACACCGCATCTAAGCACATTGACATGACCACCGGCTCGCTGTGGCGCAATATTCCCCTGTTCGCCTTCCCCGTGGCCGCCACGAGCATCTTGGAGCAGCTATCGAACCTCATCGCCACGGTCATCATCGGCAACTTCTCGGGCGACCAGGGAACCCTCGCCATGGCGGCGGTCGGCTCTAATGTTCCGCTTACCAGTCTTATGCTCAACCTGTTTATTGGCATATCGCTTGGCTCCAACGTGGTCATCGCCAACGCTATCGGCCGCAACGATCAGAACATGGTCAAACGCGCCGTCCATACCTCGATTTTAATGGCGCTCGTGGGCTTTGTCGTCATCGCTCTGGGCGAGATCTTTGCCGAGCCCATGCTCGCCGCGCTCAACGTTCCCGCCGAAACCATGCCGCTCGCTTCGCTCTACCTACGCGTCTTTTTACTCAGCATGCCCTCAATCTTGCTCTACAACTTTGAAGCCGCGATCTTCCGCTCCGTCGGCATCACCCGCATGCCGCTGCAGGCGCTTGCCGTGTCCACCGTCCTCAACATTGGCCTGGACCTCATCTTTGTCCCCGTACTTCACTGGGGCGTCGCGGGCGTCGCCATCGCCACCGCCATCGCCTACACCGTCAGCGCCGCTACGCTCTTTATCCGCCTGCTCAAGACCGACTCCGTCGTCCGCGTCACCCCACGCGACTTGGCTATCGACCCCGTCGCCCTCAAGCGCATCGTCAAGATCGGCCTGCCCGCCGGCATCCAAAGCGCCGTCTTTGCCGTCGCCAACATCATCATCCAGTCTGCCATCAACAGCCTGGGCACCGAGGTCATGGCAGCCTCGAGCGCCGCCATGAGCCTAGAGTACGTATGCTACAACCTGCTCAACAGCTTTAGCCAGGCTTGCACCACCTTTGTGGGACAAAACCACGGTGCCCGCCAGATCGAACGCTGCACCAAGACGCTCAAGGTCTGCCTGGTCGAAGGCGGTATCGTTGCACTCACCACGATCATCGTTATTGTCCGCCTGGGGCGCGAGATCCTGTCGCTCTTTAACAGCGATCCCAACATCGTCTCGATCGGCTATATCCGCGTGTGTTCGATCTTCCCGGCGTACGCCTTTAGCATGTTCTACGAAAACATGTCCGGCTACCTGCGCGGCTTTGGTATCTCGCTCATGCCCGCCCTCATCACCATGATCTGTGTCTGCGGCATCCGCTTCTATTGGGTGTTCTGCGTGTTCCCGCACTTCCGCACCTTTGCGAACATCATGATGGTTTACCCCATCAGCCTGGGCACCACGGCGTTCTTTATGGTCGTAGCGGTATTACTCTGCCACCCGGCACGCACCTATCGCGCCACCAAAGCCAAAGCGACAGCCCGCTAAACGCCGCACTCAACGCCACGCCAGTCATTAATTGACAATATGCGAGCTCATATAGTCGATAAAGCGCCTCGTGGCGATGGGCATGGTGTCCCAGCTGCGCCAGGCGGCCACCACATCGCGCGAGGGGGCATGCACGATGGGACGTACGCGAATATCGGCCCGCATGCCTTCGACGGTACGGCGATACAGCATACTCACACCTAGGCCCTCCTCCACCATCGCCATGATGGTGTAGTCGTCGGTCACCTCGCTCGTCACGTGCGGCGACAGCCCATGCGCCGCGAATGCATCGAGCACCAGGCTCTGTTCGCCCTCATCCAGCAGCACAAACGGCTCGGTCGCCAGATCGGCGAGCGTCACCTTTTCCTTTGCCGCCAGCGGATGCGCAGCCGGTAACAGTGCCACCAACTCGTCGTGATAGACCACGCGCTTCTCGAGGCCAGCGGTAAACCCGCGTGCCGTAAAGCAAAAATCCACTACGCCGTCGTGCACCCATTGGGCGTTGCGCGTGTAGTCGCCCTGCTTAAGGGTAAAGCGTACGCCCGGGTGCAGCGCCCCAAAGTCGCGGATCACGCGCGGTAACACGGTTCGACTCACGTTGGTAAACGTCGCGATGCGAATATCGGTCGACGAAAGTCCCAGCAGCTCCTGGCGCTTGCCCTCGAGCTCAGCCTCGGCGGTCACAATCTGGCGCAGATACGGCAGATATTGTTTACCGTCACGCGTAAGCGAAACGCCCTGCTTACCGCGCTCGATAAGCGTGGTACCCAGCTCGCGCTCGAGTGCCTTGACGGCCTGGCTCACCGCACTTTGCGTATAGCCCAGCTCGTCCGCCGCACGTTTCAGACTGCCGCAATCGACCACCATACAAACAATCTGATACCGCGACGCCATCGTGCCTCCACATCAATGCAGCCGTAAAACGTTTTGCCAGGGCTTTTTCTGCCAACATTAGCGTTTCTTAATCGTACTGAAGATACATTCGCTTTACTACATCCAAATCTGGGAGCAGAATCCTTTGTGCGAAACCGTTCTGTAACAAAAGGAGTCCCATGGATCGCAAAAAAGCAATCGCGCTCTCATTTTCCGTTCCCGTCGCATGGGGCTTTTCGTATCCCCTCATGAAGATCGGTATGGACAGCATGAACGCCACGAGCATCGTCGCGCTACGCTGCATCATCGCCTTTGCGGTCTGCCTGCTGCTCTTCCACAAGCGCGCGTTCCGCATCAACCGCGACCTTATGGTCCGTGCCGCCATCATCGGCGCCATTATGGCAACCGAGCTCACCTGCATGTGCCTGGGCTCCAGCCTCACCTCCGCCTCCACCGCCGGCTTTTTGCAGAGCCTGACGGTCGTGATCGTGCCGTTTGCCAACGCCGCCCTGCTGCGTCGCGCCCCCGAGCGCAAAGTGCTCGTCGGCACCGCCATCGTCACCTGCGGTATGTTGTTGCTCTCGGGCGCCGACTTTACCAGCCTGAATCCCGGCGCAATCATCATGCTGCTCTCCGCTTTTGTCTATGCCGGCCACATTATCGTGGCGAAGCGCTTTGTCGAAGATGTCGATCCGCTTGCTCTGGGCGTTTGGCAGCTGGGCTTCGGCGGCTTGTTCTCGGGCATCGCCGCATTCACCTTTGGCGGTTTCACGCTTCCCAGTACGCCCAGCGAGATCGTCGTTGTCGTCGCGCTCGCACTCATCTGCTCTGCCTATGGCTTTATCACCCAGACGCTCGTGCAGCCCCACGTGCCCGCCGAGACCACCGGCTTCGCCTTCTCGCTTGAGCCGGTCTGCTCCGCTGTCTTTTCGTTCTTTCTGGTTGGCGAGGTCCTGAGCCCCATCGCCTTCTTTGGCGCCGCCCTCATCCTCACCGGCGTCATGGTGGCAACCGTCGAGCTTCCGCGCCTCCGCGCACATGGACAGGCTCGCATGGCAGGAGCGCCCGAGCACGTCTCGTAGACCCCACTCTTCATACGGCCGTGGCATAAAGGCAACCGGTGCGCCTTTACAATAGATGCCAACAGAGCATCTGACGTAAAGGAGCCCCATGGACGCCGCGATCCGCGACCGCAACATAGCAACTTGGTTGGGCGATGCGCCACAGCCGGTACGTGACACTACGAACCAGCTGCTCGAACGCATCGCCCTTTTGCGTGCCGAGCAGACCATCTACCCGGCACAAGACGACATCCTCAATGCCCTCGCCTACACGCCGGCCGACCAGGTCAAAGTTGTCATCTTGGGTCAAGACCCCTATCACGGACCCAACCAGGCCATGGGACTGTCGTTCTCGGTCCCCGCGGCACAAACCAAGCTGCCGCCGAGTTTGCGCAACATCTACAAGGAACTCAATGCCGATCTGGGTTGCCCCATTCCCGCCACGGGAGACCTAACGCCATGGGCACAACAGGGCGTCCTGCTTCTCAACACCACGCTCACTGTGCGTGAGCATGCCGCGAACTCGCACGCCAAGCTGGGCTGGAGCACGCTCACCGACTACGTTATCGAACGCTGCTGCCAGCTGTCCCAGCCGGTCGTCTTTTTGGCTTGGGGTCGCTTTGCCCAGCAGATGGTCGAAGGCAAGCTCGTCGCAACTGGTGCGGGCAAGGCAACCGGCAAGTTCTGCCTGGCCTCCACACACCCCTCGCCGCTTTCGGCCAACCGTGCCACGGCAGAACTCCCCGCCTTTATGGGGTCGCGTCCCTTCTCCGCTGCCAATCGGCTACTCGAACAGCACGGCTCGACCCCCGTCAACTGGACTTGCCTCGACTAAAAATCGATACATCAAAAACGCGCCCGACGGCTTTGAACTGCACCCCAAAACCTGGACGGCTTAAATAAGAACTACGCCGC
>USGN01000137.1 GCA_900554255.1 uncultured Collinsella sp.
CGGTTGTCGTCGACAACACCTTCGGCACCCCGTATCTGTTCCGTCCGCTGGAGCATGGTGCCAATATCGTCGTCCACTCCGCAACTAAGTTCATTGGCGGCCACGGCACCTCGCTGGGCGGTGTGATCGTCGATGGCGGTAACTTCGATTGGAAGGCGAGCGGAAAGTACGCCCAGATCGCTGAGCCCAACCCCTCCTACCACGGTGTTTCGTTTGCCGAGGCTGCCGGTCCCGCCGCCTTCGCGACCTATGTCCGCGCTATCCTGCTGCGTGACGAGGGCGCTTGCATCAGTCCGTTCAACGCCTGGGTCCTGCTCCAGGGCACCGAGACTCTGTCGCTGCGCGTTGACCGTCATGTCGAGAACACCAAGAAGGTCGTTGAGTTTCTGGCTGGTGACAGCCACGTCGCCAAGGTGAACCACCCGAGCCTGCCTGAGCACCCCGATCACGAGCTCTATCAGAAGTACTTCCCCAACGGCGGTGCCTCGATCTTTACCTTTGAGATTAAGGGTGGCCAGGAGGCAGCTTGGAAGTTCATCGATCATCTGCAGGTGTTCTCGCTGCTCGCCAACGTGGCCGACGTCAAGTCGCTCGTCGTGCACCCGGCTACCACCACGCACTCCCAGCTCTCTGCCGAGGAGCTCGCCGAGCAGAACATCACGCCCTCCACGATCCGTCTTTCCATCGGTACCGAGAACGCCGAGGATATCATTTGGGATCTGAAGCAGGCCTTCGCCGCGCTGGACGAGTAAGGCGACTTGTGCAAGGACCCCTTGCGACTCGATAGGTATAACTGCATAAAATGCCTGCTCAAGGCGCCTGTGCGAACAATGGTTGCACAGGTGCCTTTTTTGCATAGAGAGGGTGCAAAAACAGGGTTTTTGGCACGCTTTATGCATTCGAGTTGTGGAAAACTCCTGTTAAGAGGATGTGAGTTTTACGCAATTGACGTGCGCCTTTTGAGTAAAACCGCAGGTCGCGATTTGCTCGGGGTACTATGCAGCGCGATCGAATCACACGCAGCTCAAACGCAGCAAAAACACACTACGGAGGTTTCCAGCTACATGAGGATCGATTCACGAAAACCGAAAGCCGCCGCCCTTTCCGCCGCTCTGACCGTGGCACTTTTGGTGGGCGCCGGCGCAACTGATGCCCACGCGGCAACACTATCCGATACGGTCGGATCTACGCCGTCCGAGGCGACGCTGGTGCAGCCCGTCGACTACCGCGGCGATGGTTATGGCTCTATGCAGGAGTGGAATGCCTCGATGGGGGCAAAGCGCGACTCCCTGGAGATGCGCGCTCAGATCATTATGAATATGTATGGCGACTATGCTACCGATGACGAGCGCGCTGTGTTGCAGGGCTGCATCGACGGTGCGGGTAGCCTGTTGACGATGGGGGAGGTCGACGCCAAGTCGACCGAGCTCGACGAGCTTCGCTCCACGCTTGAGGATGCCAAGCGCGAGGCGCTCGAGGCTGCCGCAGCCGAAGCAGAGGCCGCTGAGGCCGTTCAGGCATCGTATTACAACGCCGGTTACACTTCGTCCTACGCGTCTGCCGCGTCCTGCGCGAACGGATCGGGCCTGACGCGCTCTACGGGTGTCAATAACTACAACGGGCGCCGCGAGACCTATTACAGCAGCAATGTGCTTTATCACTATCGCACGGGCGAATGGACTCAGGATTCTGAGGGCTTTTGGCGCGATTCCGACGGCTATTACGTTGTTGCCGCGGGCGATATGGCCCAGGGCTCGACCTTTACGGGCTCCAAGGGTGATTGCAAGGTCTATGACTCCGGCTGCGCTGCCGGAACCACCGACTACTACACCGGTTGGTAATCTGCCATAAGCAAAATAGGCACATGATGGGCGGACGTCTTTACTGAGCTTTTAGGCAACGTAAAGCCGCCCGTTCTTTATGCGCGTTTGAGTTAACAGAGCCCTTACCGTGGCGGTACGCTGGGCGTATGGATGCGGGGCACACTAGTTCATGAGAAATAAGGTCTTTCTCTTGGAAGAAGTGGTCTTGTGAATGCTCGAGATATTGCCGTTGCCGCCGTCGCGTTGATGCTCGGCTGCCTTGGTCCCACGGTCGCGCTCGTCGCGGGCATGCAGGGGACATGCGGGACTGCTCCTATCGTGGTCGGCGCGCTGATCGCGGCCGCACTGCTGGGAAGCGCGGGCGTGGTTCTTTGCCGCGACGATGAGGACGAGGTGCCGGGGTCGCAACGTTAACTGTTGTGAGATCGGCCGCCGGTCATAGACGAAGATGAAGGCCGCCGCAGGGGAAAGGTTCCCTTGCGGCGGTTTTGCTGTTAAGGCTGTTGAATGCGGCGCGTTGGCGCTACCAGCTTTTCTCGATATCGCGGATGCGCCGATAGAGCCACTCGTTTTGCGGTGCCTGGATATCGTGTTTGGCTGCGAGGCGGCAGATGGTGCCCGCGAACTCATCAACCTCGGTTTTGCGCCTTGCGATGCGGTCTTGAGCCATCGAGGGCATACCGGCGGGGTCGATTCCCTCGATGAGGTGCACCATTTGCGTCAGGTCTGCCTCGGTCAGTTCAACGCCCTCGGCGTTGGCGACCGCAAGCGTTTCGCGCATGGCGGAAACAAAGCAGCGACGCTGCTCGGAGCCCGGCTCCGTGGCGCTTCCGTAGGTCCCGCCGTAGGCCATGCAGGTCTGGTTGATGCCGTCGTTGAGCATGAGTTTGGCCCACATGCGGTGGGCGATGTCGTCCTCAACGGTATGGGCGATGCCGCAGCGCGTATAGAGCTCGTCGATCGCGGTGATGGTTGCGGGGTTCGTGCCGGCCGCCGCGCCAAAGCGGATTTCGCCCGCATTGGTAAAGGTGAGCGCGCCGTTGAGAAACACGGCGTCCATGCCCTGGCAGATACCAAGAACGGTATGCTCCCAGCCAAAACGTTCGGCAATCTTTTGCTCGCTCGTAATGCCGTTGCACAGCGAGGCGATGAGCGTGTTGGGTCCCACGACGCGCTCCATAGTCTTGAGTGCTTGGTCGAGACCGGTGGTCTTGACTGTCAGGATGACCAGATCGGCGGGCGTCGCCTCGCTGGCACGGACGGACGTGAGATCGCAGGGCTTGCCGTTGACGGTGAGCGCGTCGTTCGCATGACGCTCAAAACGGGTGTCATCCATAACGTATTCGACGGCGTCATTGCCGAGGGCCTTGGCAATCATGCTGCCGTAGAGCAAGCCGACGCCGCCCTTGCCGATAAAGGCGACCTTGTTGATCTGCATGTGAATCATCTCCTCACAAAAAGGCGCCCGCGTGCGGGGCGCCTGGTGGATTGTATGCCGCTGGAGCATGTAGCGTGCACCGGAGGCGGAATTTAGAAGAACAAACGCATGGGAACTTATGCCGCGGGGCAGATGGCAAAAACGCGTGCGGGATATCCAACGCCATCGCGCACCTTGGGGAAGGTGCAGAAGATGACGGCGCCTGTGGCGGGAAGCTCGTCCAGATGGTCCATGACCTCGATCTGATAGCGGTCGACCGAGAGGATGTACTGCTCGCCGGGGTAGGGGTAGGCATCCTCGCGCGTGGTCACGCTCGCCTCCTTTCATCGGGCTTTTTGCTGATGTTAAAGCGGTGCCGTGACGGCTCGATTTCTGCTGCGTTACGATACGTTCTCGATTGCGATTCCACGATGTTTCGGCTGCGTGACCATTGTGTTTCGCCTTGTCGGGGCGCTGATGGCGAAGGGAGGGGCCGTGCAATACCGCGTTGACCCCAAAAGCGGCAACCGTATCTCGGCGTTGGGGCTGGGCTGCATGAGGTTTCCCGGTGCGCCGGGACACCCCGATGCGAAGACGGCCGATGCCATCATCTCCCGTGCGGTGGAGCAGGGGATTAACTACCTGGATACGGCCTATCTCTATCCCGGCAACGAAGCTTGTGTGGGCGCTTCGCTTGAGCGCCTAGGCCTACGCGACCAGGTGTTGCTCGCGACCAAGCTGCCACATGCTTCGTGCAAATGCACGGAGGATTTCGATCGGTTCTTCGACGAGCAGCTGCGCCGCCTGCAGACCGACCATATCGACTATTACCTTATGCACAACATCACCTCGCCCGCGCAGTGGGAGCGCGTGGTAGCGTTGGGTATCGAGGAGTGGATTGCGCACCAAAAGGCTGCGGGGCGTATTCGCCAGATAGGTTTTTCGTACCACGGCAGTGCGGCGGACTTCCTCACGATGCTCGATGCGTATGAGTGGGACTTTTGCCAGATCCAGTACAACTACGCTGGAGAGCGATATCAGGCGGGAACGGCGGGGCTCATGGCCGCCGCCG
>USGN01000138.1 GCA_900554255.1 uncultured Collinsella sp.
GGGGCCCGAACCGTGACGGGAGAAGCCGATCGGGTATGCCGCGGGTGCGTTATCGACTCGCGTCAGGTCGAGGAGGGGACGATCTTTGTCGCCTTCCCCGGCGAAAAGGTCGACGGCAACGATTTTGCCTCCCGTGCCATCGAGTCGGGTGCCGGTGCCGTCGTGATGACGCGCGAGCCTGATGCAGAGCTGGTTTCGCTGGCGCAGGACAAGGGATGCGCCATCTTGCTGACCGACGACCCCGTGGAGTTCTTGCTGCGCCTGGCGCACGTATATCGCTTGGAGCTTGGCTGCCTGGTCGTTGGCATTACCGGTTCCATCGGCAAGACGACGACCAAGGACGTGCTCGCCGCCGTGCTCGCCAAGCGCTATCGTGTCTGGGCCACCAAGGGCAATTTCAATAACCTGATCGGCATGCCGCTCACGGTGCTTTCCGCTCCGGCCGATACCGAGGTCCTGGTGCTCGAGATGGGCATGAACCATTTTCATGAGATTGAGCGCCTGTCCCAGTCTGCCAACCCTAATCTTGCCATCGTGAGCAAGATTGGAACCTCCCACATCGGTATCCTGGGTAGCCGCGAGAACATCGCCCGCGCCAAGTCCGAGATTGTCCAGGGCATGTGCGCCGCCGGCGACTTCTCGCCGTTGCTGGTTTTGGGTGGCGAGGACGACTTTACGCCGTTCATTCGCGATACGTTCGCCCAGCCTGCTGGTATCGATGTGATGCTGGCCGGCGTCTCGGACGATGATGAGGTCCGCGCCCGCGACATTCGTGTTGATGACGAAGGCCGTCCGGTCTTTACGCTCGATTTTGGCCAGGGCGAGACAATCGATACCATGCTTGCCATCCCCGGCGTGCAGTCCGTCCCAAATGCCGTTAAGGCCGCCGCGGTCGCCTATCGTCTGGGCGTGACGCCCGAGCAGATCGATACTGCCTTTAGGGGCCTCACGATCACCGGTCACCGCCAGGAGATTAAGCGCGCCAAGAGCGGTGCCCGCGTCATCGACGATTCCTATAACGCCAGTGCCGAATCCATGGCTGCTGGCCTCGATCTGCTGTGCTCGCTTTCGTGCACGGGGTCTCGCATGGCGATCCTAGGCGAGATGGGCGAGATGGGCGATGAGGCTCCTCGCATGCATGAGCTCGTGGGCGCCTATGCCGCCGCCAAGAAGCTCGACATGCTGGCGTGCGTGGGTGGTGAGCTGGCCCAGCTTATGGCCGATGCCGCGCGCATGATGGGTATGGACGAGGACCGCATCCAGGTGTTCTCCGATTATCAGCAGGTGCTCGACCGCATGGGCGGCGCGCTTGAAAAACATGATGTTGTACTGGTCAAGGGTTCCCGCTTTGTTGAGCTCGACCGCTTTGTGGAAGGTGTGTGCTAGCCCATGTTCGGCAATCCCTCGTATCCTACGTATCAGGCCTTTTTGGGACTTGGCATCGCTGCCGCCATTGCGTTGCTGCTTATGCCGTGGTGGATCAAGCTGCTGAAGGTCGAGGGTATCGGCCAGCAGGTTCGTGCCGACGGCCCCAAGCGTCATTTGGTTAAGCAGGGAACGCCCACCATGGGTGGCGTTGTCATCCTCGTCGCGATCTCGCTGACCTGCCTGCTGATGGGCAAGCTCACCACCGAGCTCGTGCTCGTGCTGCTCGCCACGCTGGCGACCGGCGTTCTGGGCCTGATTGACGACCTGACCTCCGTTACGCATGGGCGCTCGCTCGGTCTGACGCCTCATGCCAAGATGATCGGTCTAACCATTATCTGTGTCACCTTTACGGTACTTGCCGTTAACTGGTGCGGCGTCGCCCCCGAGATTCGTTTTCCCGGCGGCCTGACGATCGACCTTGGCGTGCTTTCGACCACCATCTGCGGCCTTTCGTTTCCGTGGCTCTACATTGTATTTTGCTGGCTGATGATCGCCGGTCTTTCCAATGCCGTGAACCTGACCGATGGTCTGGACGGCCTTGCCGGCGGCACTTCCATGATCGCCATGCTCGCCATGGCCGCCATGGCGTTTTTGCACGGAGACGTGAACCTGTCCATCTTCTGCACCGCGTGTGCCGGTGCCTGCTTGGGCTTTCTGTGGTTCAACTGCTATCCGGCGAGCATCTTTATGGGCGATACCGGCTCGCTTGCCCTGGGCGCCGCGTTTGCCTGCACGTCCATCATGACCAACACCGAGGTCGTCTCCCTCATCATCGGCGGCCTGTTTATCGTTGAGACCCTGTCGGTCATGATTCAGGTTGTCTACTTCCACTTTACGCACAAGCGCGTCTTCCTTATGGCGCCCATCCATCATCATTTCGAAAAGAAGGGCTGGGCCGAGACCAAGGTCGTTATCCGTTTTTGGATTATCGCTGCTGCCTTTGGTGCCGTTGGCCTTGCCCTGTTCTTCCAGTTGGGATAGTGGTCTTTCATGCCTCTTGCTGATGTCTTTAGCCTGCTCGTTTTGGGTCAGGGCAAATCCGGTCTCGATGTCGCCCGCTGGGCGCTGGCACATCCCGAGCGCGTAAGTGCCGTTACCGTGTATGGCGGTGGCACCTCTGAACCCAATGACGCCACGCGTGCGCTCGAGGCTGCTGGTGCGTCGTTTGTCTATGGGACCGAACAGGTCGAGGGCGCCTATGACGTATGCGTGACGTGCCCGGGCATCTCGGAGTTCTCGGGCTTCTTTAAGGCCGGGCGCGAGCATGCCGCCCAGATTATGGGTGAGCCCGAGTTTGCCTATCGCCTGTCGCCCGATAACTGGATTGCCATCACGGGCACCAACGGCAAGACGACCACCACGTCGCTGGCTGATTATCTGCTTAAGGCTGCCGGCGAGGCCAGCGTTGCTGTCGGCAACATCGGCGAGCCGCCGGTCAACGAGATTGACGGCCGAGCCCACAACGAGTGGTTTGTGGCTGAGCTCTCGAGCTATCAGATTGCTACGACAACCGAGCTCCACCCCCGCGTGGCGGTGCTGCTCAACATCACTCCCGACCACTTGGGCTGGCATAAGAGCCATAAGAACTACGCGCTTGCCAAGATCAAACTGTTTGACAATATGGTCGATGACGATCTGGCGGTTGTCGACGTCGAAGACGCCGGCATTCACGAGTTCGATGAGTACATCTACACGCCGGGTCGTCGCATCTGCAAGGTTGCCTTTGACGAGCCTGAGGGCGAGGATGCCGCCTTTGTGCGCGACGGCAAGATGGTCGTGCGCCTGAAGGGCGTCGAGACCCCGCTCATCGCTACATCCGAGCTCAAGATCTCGGGCCATCACAATGTTATCAATGCCCTGTGCGCCGCCACGGCTGCCTTGGCGGTCGGTGCCGATGTCGATGGTGTCTGCCGCGGTCTTGCCTCGTTCCAGCCGCTCGAGCACCGCGTGGAGCCGTGTGGCGAGATTGACGGCGTGCGCTACGTCAACGATTCCAAGGCGACCAACACCGATGCGGTCGAGAAGGCACTGACGGCATTTCCCGATGACGACGTGATCTTGCTGCTCGGCGGCCACGATAAGGGCACGCCGCTCACGGACTTCGCGCGCGTTGTTATGGATAACGTACGCTCGGTCGTCTGCTTTGGCGATGCGCGCGAGCGTTTCACCGCCGCTATGGACGAGGCCGATGTCGATGGCGATGTGGATATCGCCCAGGCGGATGACCTGCGCGATGCCGTGGACGTCGCCCGTTCGCTGTCGAGCCGTGGCGACGTGATCTTACTTTCTCCTGCCTGCTCTTCGTTCGATGAGTTCTCGGGCTATGAGGAGCGCGGCCGCGTGTTTAAGGACTATGTGGCCCAGCTTGCCGCTGCGGCGAAATCGCAAATGGAATAGGGGTTGCCGGTGAGAGAGGAGAGCCCCCGAAGTGATATGAGGAGGCCCGACTCGGACCGTGCTTCCTCGCTGCGTAGCACGCCGCGTTCCGGACGCGGCGGGCAGACGTTCGGTGAGCGCTATATTGCCGGCGTCCCCGCCCGCATCATGCGCCCCCGTTTGATATTTATGGCTTGCCTGTTTAGCTTAGTTTGCTTTGGCTTGCTGATGGTGTACTCGGCATCTTCGGTCGAGGCGATGCACGAGAATGGTTCGGCAACGTTTTTCCTGTTTCGACAGGCCGCGTTTGCCGGAGTTGGCGTGCTGGCTATGGTTGCCATCGTGCGCGTCTTGCCGGACAGTTGGTTTGGGGAAGACGTGCTCAGGATCTTCCTCATGGGCATGATAGGGCTACTGGTTCTGGTGTTCTTTATGGGTAGCGGCAGTCGTGGCGCCACGCGTTGGCTCAACATCGCCGGTATTCAG
>USGN01000139.1 GCA_900554255.1 uncultured Collinsella sp.
TACGGGCAATCCGTCTCGAACAAAATTCGATCGAGTGGGGTTGCCGCAAATGCCTCGCGCACGTCGTCGTTGCGCTTGAAGGTGGCCGCACCACCATAGGCGATATAGCAGCCCAGCTCCACAAAGCGCTCCATCGTGGCGCGGTCCTCGCCAAAGCAGTGCAGCACACAACCGGCCTGGGGCACGCCCACCTCACGAAGCACGTTGTAGGCGTCCACGTGCGAGGTGCGCTCCTGGTCCGTGTCCTCGTGACGCAGATGTAGCTCCACCGGCACGTTACGGCACACGGCAAGCTCGAGCTGGCGCGCCATGCAGTCAATCTGCACGTTATGGGGTGCCGGCGCGATATCGTCGTCATAGTCCATGTGGTAGTCCAGGCCGATTTCGCCAATACCGGCGCATAAGGGATCATCGAGTGCGGCAACGACCTGTGCGCGAACGTCGTCGGCATAGTCCGGCGCGCCATACGGATGCACGCCGGCAAGATACTTGATCTGCGGGATATCCTGCATCGGCAGAATCTCGCGCGTCAGCCAGTCGCTATAGTCCGTCACGCTGCGTTTGTCGGCGATGGGGTCGAAGACCGTCACCAACAAGTCGATGCCCGCGGCTTTAGCGCGCACGAGCGTCTCGGGCACTTCTTTGCCCCAGAACGAAAGCAGATGCGCATGCGTGTCGGCAAGCGGTGCCAAGGGCACGGGACAAGCAACCGTCTTCTTTTTCTTGGTAAACGTCACACGTTCGGCATTAGGCATCATGGATTAGCTCCTGGGCCAGACGGACAAAGTCAGCAACATCAAGCGTCTCGGCGCGCGTGGTGGGTGCAATACCGCAAGCCTCAAAGGCAGCATCGAGCACGTCCTTGGCAAAGCCGTTGGCGCTCATGGAATTGCGGATGGTCTTGCGACGCTGAGCAAATGCAGCATCAATCACGCGGGCCACAAATTCGCGATCGAGCCCCTCGGGCACCACGCCGTCAACACGGTCGATACGCGCGACGGCCGAGTCCACGTGCGGCGCCGGCATAAAGCAACGCGGCGGCACCTCAAAGCGACCCGTCACCTGCGCGTACAGGCCGAGTTTTGCCGTGTAGCCGCCATAGGTCTTGTTACCGGGCGTTGCGGCAATGCGATCGGCAACCTCCTTTTGAACCATGACGACAGCGCGCTTAAGCGCGGGCATCGTCTGGAAGAACTGAAGGATGATCGTCGCCGCCACGTTGTAGGGCAGATTCGCGACAAACACCGTCGGCGTACCGCCCGCAACCTGCTCAATCTGCTCCGGGCCCACCTTGAGCGCGTCGCCCATGATAAAGCGGAAGTTGGCATAGTCGGCGGCGTGGGCGTCGAGCACCGGCTCAAGCTCGGGATCGGCCTCAATCGACGTAACGCACGCCGCCTCCTGCAGCAGGGCCAACGTCAGCGTGCCGCAACCCGGGCCGACCTCGAGCACGCGCTCATCGCCTGCAAGCTCGGCAAGCTCGCAAATGCGCTCAATTACATGGTTGTCGATCAGGAAGTTCTGGCCCAGGCGATGCTTGGTCGCAAGGCCAAACTCCTCCAGCAGCTCCCTGGTGGCCGTGGGGTTTGCCAAAGGCGAAGTTGTCATGGTTGCCTCCTTAGCATGATGGCGGCGTCTTGAAACAAAAGGGCATGGACCGTGGCGGCCATGCCCTTACAGCTAAACAGCAAATTGCCGATATGGCGCGCTGCGTCTTAGCCCAGACGCGGGAACAGCGGCTCGCCCTTCTCGACGGGCTGACCACCGGCAAGCAGGCCCCAAGCGCAAATGCCCTTGAGGTCGTCGGTCGCGGCCTCGTCCTCGCAGGACAGGCGGCGCAGGGCCTCGGCAGAGGTCTGAGGCATGAGCGGCATCAGCAGGTGGGCGGCAATGCGGATGGCCTCGAGCAGGTTGTAGATCACAAACGCCAGCTCGTCAGCCTTGGCCTCGTCCTTGGCAAGTGCCCAAGGCTCGGAGTCCTCGATGTAGTGGTTGGCGGCATGGATGAGCTCCATGACCTCGTCCTTGGCTCCGCCGTAATCGAGCACGTCCATCTTGGCCATGTAGCGCTCGACCAGACCATCGGCGATCTTTGCCAGCGGGTTGTCGAACGCATCGAACGATGCGGGCTTGGCGGGCGCGCAACCATCAAAGTACTTGCCGCTCATGTTGAGCGAACGCGAGATAAGGTTGCCCCAGCTGTTGGCCAGGTCGGCGTTGTAGACCTGCTCCATGCGATCGAAGCTGATGGCACCGTCGGTGCCGGGGACGACGTCGGTCATGAAGTAGTAGCGATAGCCCTCGACGCCCAACATGTCGATAACGTCCTGCGGAGCGATGGCGTTGCCGCGGCTCTTGGACATCTTCTCGGCCTTGCCGGTCTCGGCATTGCGCACGGTCAGGAAGCCGTGGGCAAAGACGTGCTCGGGCAGGGCCTCGCCGATGGCCATGAGCATGGCGGGCCAAATGACGCAGTGGAAGCGGATGATGTCCTTGCCCACGATGTGGAACTGCGCGGGCCAGCGATAGGCCAGCTCGGCACGCGCCTCGTCGGTGTCGACACCGTAGCCGACGGCCGTCATATAGTTGAGCAGCGCATCGAACCACACGTAGGTCACGTGACCCTCGTCAAACGGGACCTGAATGCCCCAGTCAAAGCTCGTACGGCTCACGGAAAGGTCGTTAAGGCCGCCCTCGACAAAGCTGCGAACCTCGTTCATGCGGAACGCAGGCTCGACAAAGTCGGGGTGCTCGTCATAGAGCTTGAGCAGCTTGTCCTGGAAGGCGGAAAGCTTAAAGAAGTAGGACTCCTCCTGCACGCGCTCGAGCGGACGGTGGCAATCGGGGCACAGGTGCTGGCCGACGCTGCCGTACTCCTCGTCGCCCTTCTGGACCTGCGTATCAGTGAAGTAGGTCTCGTCAGGCACGCAATACCAACCGTCGTAGCTGCCCTTATACAGGTAGCCGGACTCCTTCATGCGCTCCCACAGGTACTGCACGGCATGATGCTGGCGCGGCTCGGTGGTGCGGATGAAGTCGTCGTTGGAGATCTCGAGCTTGCTCCAAAGCTCCTTGAAGTGCGGAGCCTGGCTGTCGGTCCACTCCTGCGGCGTCATGTTGTGCTTGGCTGCGGCCTCGGCGACCTTCTCGCCGTGCTCGTCCATGCCGGTCAGGAACTTGACGTTATAGCCGGCGGAGCGGCGATAGCGAGCCTGAACATCGGCGATGATGGTGGAATAAGCCGTGCCCAGGTGCGGATCGGCGTTGACGTAGTAGATGGGCGTCGTGATAAAGAACGAAGGCTTGCTTTGATCCATGGGGTTTGTCCTCCAGAAAAACGTTGCATACAGAGGATGATTCTAGCGCAAGGGCTGGATATCCTCCATCTATTGCGTATCGAGCACCATGGCATAGACATCGCGCTTGCGGCGCGAATACTTCTGAGACAGGCGCTTGGCCACCGCAGAGGCGGGCTCCCCCTCCTCGAGCGCGGCGCGGATATCCGCGCGCAGGGCCTCATCGGGATCTACTGCCGCGGCGCCAACCGGCGCGATACCGGCCTCTTCGTCCTCGCTCGGCGGCGCGATGACCAGCGCAATCTCGCCCTTTACCTCGCCGCGGGCACGTAGCTCCTCGGCAAGCTGGGCGGCAGATCCGCGCAGGACCTCCTCGTGCAACTTGGTGAGTTCGCGGCAGACGGCAACCTCACGCTGGGGAAAAACCTCGGCCACGGCTTCGAGTGTCACCACGATGCGATGTGGAGACTCGTAGAAGATGAGCGCGCCGGGCACCACGGCAAGGCGCTGCAAACGGCGCACGCGGTCACCGTGCTTTCGGCCCAAAAAGCCCTCGAAGAAAAAATGCTCGCAGGGAATGCCGGACGAAACAAGCGCCGTGACGCAAGCAGAGGGGCCGGGAATAACCTCGACAGGCACATCCGCCTCGCGCGCCGCCTCAACCAAAGCCTGGCCGGGATCAGACACACTCGGCATACCGGCGTCTGAGGCAAAGGCGAGGGTCTCCCCCGCCAGCAGGCGGTCGACCAGGCCGGCTGCGCGACTTGCGATCACGTTCTCGTCGCAACGAACGAGCGGCTTGGAGATGCCTAGGTGCATCAGCAACTTTGAGGTCACACGCGTGTCCTCGCAGCAGACGGCGTCGGCGGCGACAAATGCCTCGCCGACGCGTGGAGACAGGTCGCCCAGGTTACCGATGGGCGTACCGACCACATAAAGTTTGCCCGTGCGGGCGCTGTTTTGCGTCATATCAACCTATTCAA
>USGN01000140.1 GCA_900554255.1 uncultured Collinsella sp.
CGACAACAAGGGCCCCAGGCTCGGCCCGTAAGCTCACCGTTTCAAACATCTCAATCTGTAACAGGAAGACCCAATTTTGGCGCCCAGATGTTACAGATTGAGATTTTCTGCAGGACGGTTTTGGTTTGTCTCGATCTGTAACACGAAGGGCTGGTTTTGGCGGTTATCTGTTACAAATCGAGATTTTCCATAGGACCGTTTCTTCCTGTCTTGATCTGTAACACCTAGGCCCAATTTCCATCCCTAGCTGTTACAGATCAAGACATTTCGGCAACTCCCTTTCACCATCCTATTCAAATACAATAATTTTGTTAGTCTTGGTTAACTTTTGAGCCTAAAACGGGTATCCTTTGCGGCGTCAAACAAACGGCACGCAGGAGCGCACCATGCTCAACCATCTCAAACAACACTTTGGCTCCCGACGCACCGGTGGTCACGGAGGCCTGGATATTGCGCGGCACATCGGTCCCGGGCTGCTCGTCACCGTCGGCTTTATCGACCCAGGCAACTGGGCCTCCAATATGGCCGCGGGCTCGCAGTTTGGCTACGCGCTGCTGTGGATCGTCACACTGTCCACGATTATGCTCATTGTGCTGCAGCACAATGCGGCGCACCTGGGTATCGCCACGGGCGCCTGTCTTGCCGAGGCCACGACACGTTACCTCCCCCGCTTCGTTGGACGCACGGTACTCGTCAGTGCTTACCTCGCGACCATCGCCACCGCCATGGCCGAAGTCCTGGGTGGCGCGATTGCCCTTCAAATGCTCTTTGGGCTGCCCGTGCGTGCGGGCTGCGTCATCGTGGCGGCAGTATCGATGGCGATGCTCATGACGAGCTCCTACAAGCGCGCCGAGCGATGGATCATCGCCTTCGTAGGCGTGGTAGGACTCTCGTTTTTGGCCGAGCTTGCGCTGGTCAAGGTCGACTGGCCGCAGGCCGCCGCAAGCTGGATCACACCCAGTATGCCCACCGGCTCAGCCGCGATTATCGTGAGTGTCCTGGGTGCGGTCGTTATGCCCCACAACCTCTTTTTACACTCCGAGGTCATCCAATCCATGCACTTCGAAGGCCAAGGCGAGCAGGTTATCGAAGAGCGTCTGCGCTATGAGCTCTTCGACACGCTCTTTTCGATGGGCGTGGGCTGGGCAATCAACTCGGCCATGGTCATCCTGGCCGCAACGACCTTCTTTGCGCACGGCATTGTCGTAGACGACCTCGCCGTCGCAGCGGCCACACTCTCCCCCATCTTGGGCCCGGCGAGCTCGACCATCTTTGCGGTGGCGCTGCTGTTTGCGGGCCTATCGAGCAGCGTGACGGCGGGCATGGCGGCGGGCACCATCACCGCGGGCATGTTCGACGAGGAATACGACGTCCACGACCGACATTCCTCGATCGGGGTGGCGGCCTGTTTCGCCGGCGCAGTGGCGGCATGTCTGGTCGTCCCAAATCCTTTTGAAGGTCTCATCTGGAGCCAGGCACTGCTGTCGCTTCAGCTGCCGATCACGGTTTTCGTGCTTATACGGCTCACCAACTCACGCCGCGTCATGGGCAAATACGCCAACTCGCGCCCGCTCAACGCGTTGCTCGTAGGAATCGGCGTCATCGTGACGATTCTCGACATCGTGCTGCTAACGGGGATGTAATTGGGATGGCGTGACCGTCCAGATATAACGTCTTAATCTGTAACACGTGAGACCGTTTTAAACCGTCAGATAAATCAAAAGGGTCCCGGCCGAGAATTCGACCGGAACCCTTGGACAGAGCTATGTTCGGCTTTCGCCGTGTGCCTGCGAGTTACTCCTCGACGAGCTCAAACTGATCGGGACCGACGCCGCAGACCGGGCACACGTAGTCCTCGGGCAGCTCGGGCGTGTCGACCTCAACCTCGTAACCGCAAACGGTGCACACAAACTTATACGTCTTCTTCTCCTCAGCCATGATGTTCTCCTCTCGAACGTGACTGCTGGTGTACTTACTTATTAGTATATATTCTCAATAAGATAATGCAAGTATTTTTAGAACATTTCTAGCCTTGATACGACGAGGCTTTGGGCGGCGTCTTGCCCTTTAGCACCTTGTGATAGTAGTCGTACGTCAGCGGCGTCTCGTCGCTCAGGCGCTCGGCATCCTCGACCTCGCCGATAAACAGCAGATGCGTGCCCACATCCACAGTGTCGATCAAACGGCAGCTAAACAGGGCCGCCGCATGCTCGGGCACATAGGGCATGCCCAGAGCCGTCTCGCGGGTCTCGTATTTGGCAAACTTGTCATAATCGCTGCTGGTGCGGAACCCAAAGTTACCGATGTAGAGCATGTCGGCGGTCTGATCGATCACGGTCAGCGCGAACGCTTTGGCCGATGCGATAACGCCCGAGGTGACATTGTCCTTGTTCACGGCAACCGAAATACGCGGCGGCATGGACGTCACCTGCACCGCAGTGTTGATGACGCAGCCGGCGCGCAGCCCGTCTGCCGCAGCACTCACCACGTACAGACCGCTCGGCATGGTAAAGAACGCAGTTTTGTCCATAACGATCACTCCCCTAGCTCGGGTTGGAACCTCATGAATGTATGTACCCACAAAAAAGGCGGCACCCATAACGGACACCACCTTTGAGACATATGTGTCAGAACAGTAAGAAAGATGAGACGCCCGCAGTTGCGGTGAAATAGGGACTGAATAGCCCCTCAAACAGGAAAAACAGTCCGTATTACACCGCAACTTACAGAGTGCCTAGCGGTTGCGTTCCTTAAGGGCGCGGTCGATCTCGCGTTGGACATCACGCTTGGCCATGTCCTCGCGCTTGTCGTAGAGCTTCTTGCCGCGACCCAGACCCAGCAGCAGCTTTACGCGGCCGTCCGTATTAAAGTAGAGCTCCAACGGAACCAGCGCATAACCACGGTTGCGAAGTTTGCCGTCAAGAAAGTCGATCTCCTTGCGGTGCAGCAGCAGACGACGCCGACGGTCGGGATCGCGATTCCACACGCCACCATGGCTATAAGGGTGGATATGCAGTCCGACGAGCCAGCACTCGCCGCCACGAATCAGCGCAAAAGTGTCAGTGATCTGACAGGCGCGCTCGCGAATCGACTTGACCTCGGTGCCGCTCAGCTCAATACCGCACTCAAACGTCTCATCGATAAAGTACTCGTGATGTGCCGAGCGATTCTTGGAAATGAGTTTGCGCTCGCGCTTACTGGGCATCGCCGGCCTCCTTGGCGCCATCGGCGTTTGAGCCCGCAGCCTCGCGCTTTGCCTTGCGCTCGGCATTGAGCTCGGCATCGCTCTCGCGCACCAGTTTGATAATCGCCGCGCAGGCCTCCTCGCCCACCAAGTCGCGAGCACGCACCGTCAGGCGCGTGGCCTCCTGCTTGTCGCCGTCGCTTGCAGCATCTGTCGCGCACATAATCAGGCAGATGGCAATCTCGGCCGAAGGCGAGGTCAGAACGCCTTGCAGGGCCAGTTCACCCATCACGTGCTCGTCGCTCTCATCGGCGGCATCCGGATAGGTGGTATGGATCTTGTTGAGCAGGCGCGTCGTATGCGCATCGTTGGGCGCCAGGCGCAGCGCCAGACGCGCGCAGCCCACGGCAGCCGAAGCGTTCTCGGTCTCGGGCTCCAAGAAGTACTGACCCAGATTGGCGTAAGCGCGGGCGGCGCACTTGCCATCGCTTGCACGCTCCAGCACCGAGAACGAGAGCGATGCCCATTCCTGCTTGTCTTCGAGTGCGCGGAACAGCTCGGCCAAATCCAAGCGATAGTTGCAGTTCATGGGGTCCCAACGCACAGCCTGCATCAGGGCATTGCGAGCGCTCACATAATCCTGCTGGCGAATGTAGGCAAACGCCATATCAGAGTACAGGCGGTCAAACGGCACCTCGACCTGCACGAGCTCGCGCGGATCCTTCTCCACGCGGCGATAGGCCAAGCGCTCAAACTTGCTATCAAAGCTAAAGTATTGGCGCTTCTCCTCCGTCTTGCACTCGGCGTCGATATACTCCTCGGCGAGCTCCACCAGGCGCTCCAGCAGCGGCGTCGCCGTAGCCAGGTCGCCCTGCGCCAGATAGTTCTCGGCATACGTGATGTCTTGCAAGCTGATGGGCAGATCCATGGCTACTCCTCGATCTGAGCGAAACACGGCAGGCGCCGCATATACGGTCGATACACAAAACCCGGGTCTCTTACGAGGCCCGGGCGTTCAATTTTGGTAGCCCGTACCAGATTCGAACTGGTGATCTCCGCCTTGAGAGGGCGGCG
>USGN01000141.1 GCA_900554255.1 uncultured Collinsella sp.
GGCTTTGCCTGCGGGATCGCTCGACTACCAAACAGCCCGCCGGCACCGGGACCATTTCGTCCAAAAATCACCCGTAGAGGCGCGTTAGCCTAATTAAATCTATCCCTTAAGGAATGCTGCTCGTTGGCGTTGTTTGGAGCGCGGTGGCGATGTGCTTCAAGAGACAGTGGCATTACCATTTGTTTTTACAAGTAAAGAGGCCCGTTTCCCTGGGTGGGGGAAACGGGCCTCTTTTTGTTTCTGGGCTTGTGGATTGGCGGAGACAATAACCGCTGGCAGCTATTTTGAGTTCTTGATGCGGCGTGTGGCTGTGGCGGTTATTCCGAGGCCTGCGGTGGCGATTCCTGCGAGTGCGATTGCGCTCGACGCTGCGTCGCCCGTGTTCGCGAGCTTGCCGGCGGTCGTATCTGCTTGCTTGCCGCTGCTCGAGTTCGCCTGCTTGGTGGAGCTCAGCGGGGTATTTTTGCCGGTCGCGGACGAGCCGGTGGGCTGTGTCGCGTCGGCCGGTTGCGCCGAGTTGGAGGGAGGCGTCATCTCGGTCGGTTGCGTTATCTCGGGCGAGGTGGCCTTGTCTGCCGCGGCTTTCGCCTCTTCGTATGCCTTGCAGGCGTCGTCATAGGCCGTTTGCGCTTTTTTCAAATTGTCGAGGAGCGCATCTCGCCAGGCTATGAACTGGTCGGTATGGGCTTTATACTTCTCTGCAGCACGTTCACAGTCATTAACTCGTCTTTCCTGCCTTTTGAGGCCGTCGCAGCGCTCGCGGAGCTCCGTTTTGCAAGAGTCTTCTTGCGCTTTTGCCGTTACGATTTCACTGCGCAACTGCTTAATATGCTCTTTAATAGTTATGCTGGGCTCCTCGTTGCCGAGTGCTTCAAGTGCCTTATCTAATTCTGCCTGGAGCTCGCTTACCCGGTTGATGGCCTCGTCGTATTTGGCTTGGGCTGCATCGATGTCCGCTTGCATGGTGGGAAGGAGTTCCCTCTCTTCGGCGGCTTGCGCCGCCATCTTGTCGCGGAGCTCTTGAAAACGGGCAATGTCATCATTGAATCTCGCAATTTTCTCGGGACTTGCGGCGTCTTTTGCGGTCTCGAGGTTTTTGAGCGCTTCCTGCATGGCTGCATACGCTTTTTCTTTTGCGGCGGCCGCGTCTTCTGTCTGCGGGGCGCCCGAATTGCCGTTGGCGGCGCTCGTCTGCGAAACGGCCGCACCGGTGGGGGCGCTAGTTTCTGCCGCTATCGCCGTTGCGGGGGCGATTCCCGCGGCAAGTGCCAGGGAAAGGGCGATGCCCATGGTTGCTCGTCTTGCTCTTCTTGCGAGAATGTCGTTCATCTCGGCACCTCATTTCAAGGGTCGGCGGCTCAACTTGGTAGCACTAAGGTAAGTATATCAGGCGATTGACCTGCTCTTGAATCTCGCCAGAAATGACTCGTTGTTTACGCATGCTCTAGGGCGACAGTACTATCATGGTTCGAATTGAATGTGGATGATGATAGGGAGCGCCTATACATGATTGAGCTGCTCAGGCGTTTTGGTGGTAAGTTTCGCCGGTATATGGTGATTGGCCCTGCGTGTAAGCTGATCGAAGTGATCTTTGACCTGCTGACGCCGCTGGTGATTGCCCAGATGATCGATAAGGGTATTGGCGCACACGATGTCAACGCCGTCGTCCACTACGGTATGCTGCTTGGCGCCATGGCTGTGATCGGCATCTCGTTTACGCTCGTCTGCCAAAAGATGGCGGCGCTCACCTCGCAGGGCATGGGCACCGATATCCGCGGTGCGCTCTACCAGCACATCAACAAGTTGAGCTATGCCGAACTCGACCGCTTTGGCACGCCGTCGCTTATCACCCGCATCACCAACGACGTCAACCAGGTGCAGCTTGCCGTGGCGCTGGGCGTGCGCATGCTCATCCGCTGGCCCTTCTTGGCGGTGGGCTCTATGTGCGCGGCCCTTGCCATCGACCTTAAGCTCGGCATGATCTTTTTGATTTGCACGCCCGCCATTGGCCTGGTGTTTTGGTTTGTCATGGCGCGCTGCATTCCGTACTACAAGCAGCTGCAGGCAAAGCTCGACCGCATCGCGCTCATTTGCCGCGAGGGGCTTTCGGGCGCCCGCGTGGTTCGCGCCTTTGTGCGTGAGGACCACGAGCGCGAGCGTTTTGCCCAAGCCGCCGATGACCAGGCCAATACCGCCATCGCGGTGGGCAAGCTCTCGTCGGTTCTCAACCCCGTGACGTTTTTGGTGATGAACCTGGGCGTGTGCGCCATCCTGTGGGTGGGCGGCATCCAGGTGAATGTGGGCGAGCTTACGCAGGGCCAGGTCATGGCGTTTGTGAACTACATGACGCAGACCCTCACCTCCATCGTCTACGTTGCCAACCTGGTCGTGGTCTTTACCAAGGCAAGCGCCAGCGCGTCGCGTATCAACGAGGTGCTCAATTGCGTGCCGAGCATCGCTGACGAGGGCAACCAGCCGGTCGCGCTGCCTGAGCCGAGCGACCTGACGGGTGGCGCTGTTCCGGTCCCTGCGCTGAGCTTTGACCATGCGAGCTTCTCGTTTGGCGCCGGCGCGGCAAATGCCGTGAGCGATGTGACTCTGGAGCTGCCGGTGGGCAAAACCCTCGGCATTATCGGCGGCACGGGCAGCGGTAAGTCGACCCTCGTTTCGCTTATCCCGCGCCTGTACGATGCGGGCGTGGGCAGCGTGTACGTGATGGGCTCCGACGTGCGCGCCTGGCAGCTCGACCAGCTGCGCCACGTGGTCGCGACCGTTCCGCAGCGTGCGTCGCTGGTGAGCGGCACTATCCGCAGCAACCTGACCTGGCGTGACGAGTCGGCGACCGACGAGGAGCTCTGGGCAGCGCTCGATATGGCGCAAGCGAGCGAGTTCGTGCACAACAAGCCCCAGGGCCTCGACGCCCCGGTCGAGGCGGGCGGCAAGAACTTCAGCGGCGGACAACGTCAGCGCCTGACCATCGCACGTGCCCTGGTGGGCGCTCCGCAGGTCCTGATCATGGATGACTCCGCGTCGGCGCTCGACTTTAAGACTGACGCGGCGCTTCGCCATGCCATTCGCGAGCGCAGCGTGCGCGGTGCCGCCGAGGGCGGGCTGCCGCTGACGACTGTCATCGTGAGCCAGCGCGTCTCGACCGTGCGCGATGCCGACATGATCTGCGTACTCGACCACGGCTCGGTTGCGGGCCTGGGCACGCATGACGAGCTGTACGCGACCTGCCAGCTCTATCGCGAGATCTGCCAGTCGCAGCTGCGCCGCGAGGAGCTCGAGGGCCAGCAGGGGAGTGCGGCGCCCACGTCCGTCCCAAGTCCCGCGTCCGCCCCGGCTGCCCCGGCATCCACTTGCGCAAAGGAGGGCTGCTAAATGAATCCGTACACTTCCTCCGGTTCGGTCGCCACGATGACGGCCAACGTGTCCGGTAACGATAACCTCAACGACCTGGGCGACGGTCCGCGCCAGCCCGGCGATCCCGAGCGCTATCCCGTGGGTGCGGTGACCCGCCGCCTACTGGGCTATGTTCGCCCGCATCGCATTTCGTTTGTAGCGTCGTTTGTGAGTGCCGCCGTCTCGGTGATCTTGCAACTCTATACGCCCATTCTCATCGGCGAGGGCATCGACCTTATCGTCGCCGCCGGGCAGGTGGACTTCGACGCGCTGCTGCCGCTTGTTACCAAACTCGCGCTCGTCGTGGTGGGGGCCGCGGCCTTCCAGTGGCTACAGGGCTATTGCGTTAACCGCCTGTCCTACGAAACGGTGCGCGACATGCGCGTGGAGGCGAGCGATAAGCTCAGCCGTATGCCGCTCAGCTTTATCGACGGCCATGCCCACGGCGACCTTATGAGCCGCGTGGTCAACGACGTCGACCAGGTGGGCGACGGTCTGCTGCAGGGCTTTACGCAGCTCTTTACCGGCGTCATCACCATCGTGGGCACGCTCGCGTTTATGCTCTCCATTAACCTGACCATGACGCTCGTGGTGGTACTCATCACGCCGCTTTCCATTTTTGCAGCTGGTGCTATTGCCAAGCTTTCCAACAAAAGCTTTACGGCACAGCAGCGTATTCAAGGGCAGCTCGGTGGTCATATCGAGGAGTACGTAGGCGAGCAAAAGCTTGTCGACGCCTTTGCCTATGGCCCTAACGCCCAGCAGCGCTTCGATGCCCTCAATGCCGAGCTCTACACCGCGGGCGAGCGCGCGCAGTTTATGGGTTCGCTCTCCAACCCCGGTACGCGCTTTAT
>USGN01000142.1 GCA_900554255.1 uncultured Collinsella sp.
CTCGTCGGCGCCGTTGAGCAGCCAGTCGCCCGAGTCAATATTCCACGAGACCACGGCGGAGACCAGGTCCATCGCATCAATCCAGTTTTGTTCGTCAAAGGCAGCGTAGGGAGCACGCAGCAGCATCGTCTTCACGCCGGTCGCCGACTTAATCGCATCGGTGCCTTTCGTGATCTGTTCGCGTACCGCCTCACGGTCCTGACCCTTGAGCGAATCGTCGCTGTAGCTGTTGGATCCGATCTCGCACCCGGCGTCGACAATCGCCTTGGCCGTGGCAGGCGAGGCCTCGGCCGCATCGCCCGAAAGGAAGAACGTCGCGGTGACGCCCTTTTCCTTGAGCACCTGCAAGATCTGTTTGGTGGCGCCGCTCGGACCCTCGTCAAACGTCAGTGCCACGTACTTTTTGTTGCCCTTGGGCGCCACGCTGGCGCACGTAACAACGCAATCGGTGGCGGGCACAACCTCGCCGCGGTCTTGCGTCTTGCCTGACTGCTCACCAACCCACACCTCGGATCGGCCCTGGACACCCCATGTCTGCACATACTCGATAGCGCCCGTGCCCTCGACCTTGAGCTTGGGCTCGATAACCGTAGCCTGAACCTCGTGCTTCTCGTAGGTGTTACGGCCATCCTTGACCGTCACCTTCTCGCCGCCCTCAAGTTCGCGGCTATCCCATTTGCCCTGTTTCACGCGCTTGCCGTCGACCTTCACCGACAGTTTTTCGCCCCCATGGCGCTTGAGCACGCTGTCGTCGACGGCCAGCAGGTCGCCGGCATCGTACGTTTCGGTCAGGCTTTGATCGTCGATAAGATTCTGCAACGTAGAGCCCACGCGCACCGCGGTCTTCTGGCCGTTGAGCTCCACGTCCACACTGCGGTTGACGTAGCCCACGACGGCAGCGATAAACAGCACGAGCGCGCAACCCACGGCGATGAGCGCATAGGGCAGGCGAGACGAACGACGGGGCGTGCGGCTGTTGCCGATGCGCGCGCTGCGATCGCTAAACCCACGGCTATGGTTGAGGTACATCGCGCCGGGCTTACGGTGACGCTTGCGCTGACCGCTGGGCAGCTGCCCCAGGTCGCGGCGCGCCGTCGGACGCGCACCCGAACGCCCGTTTAAGTTGGATCCGTTTTGGCGCATGTGCCCTCCCCCATAAACACAGCAAGCCGGAGCAACAGGTCTCCGGCTTGCCTCCCATCATTTGGTACGTCGCTATTTTGTAGCTTTTGACGAGCCTCCGCTCGCCTTTTGGTATTCGTCCTTAAAGGCCTTGAACATGCCGCGCGTCTTGCCGAGCTGCTTGCCCAGCGCGCGGCTGCCCTTGTCCACGGCGACCGATCCCTTGTCATCGAGCACCTTGGCGCCTTTCTTGACCTTATCGCCCACCACGACGCTGGCCTCGGCAGCCTTAGCGGCCGCGCCGCCCGAATACCCGAGCGTCTTGACCTCGTCCGAGACAATCATCGCGCCGTTCTCGTAGCCGCGCAGCATCGTCGGCGGCACCTGCGTGTCGCCCACCAACATGCTCGATGCGGCGCTGGCGGTCACATAGAACGTCTGCACAATGCCCGAGCGCGGCTTGAACTCAACGTCCGAGCAGTAGCCCACGACATCGCCCGATTCCGTGCGCACGTCCATGCCAACCCAGATGATGCAATCGTCCAGGTTGATATCGAGGCGCTTGGCCGCGGCGGCATCGTAGGTGCCCTTGACGTCGTCGACCGCAACAGCACCCTCATAGACGCCGATGGCATCGAGTGCCACAAAGCGGTCGGGGCGCTCAATCATACCCGCGATATCGGACTGGCGGACCATAAAGCCCACCACGCGCGTGCCGCCCGGGGTAAAGACGGGAAAGTGAATCTTGCCGAGCTTTTTGGGGCTGCGCGGCGTGCCGTCCTTTTTTGTGCGCTTGTCTTCGGCAGGCTTACGATAAACCTTGACGCCGACAAAATCCCCTGCGCGCATTATGCCTCGGTCGAGGGCTCCGTGGCCTCGGTGCCGGACTCGGTGACGTTCTCAACCACGACGTCGGCAGCGGGCGTCACGTTGCCGCCCGAGATGGCGTCGTTGAGCTGCTCGCGAAGCTGGTCCATGCGCTCGCGGGCCAGGTCGACCTTGGCGCGCAGGTCATCGGTCTTGGCGTCGACCATCGGACCAAAGTCGTTGACCGCGGCACGAGCCTCCTCGGCACTGTGCTCGTAGGTGTCACGCATGTTGTCCCAGGCGTCGTTGGCGATATCGGCGGCCATGGCGCGGGTCTCGGCACCCGAGCGCGGGGCCAGAGCAACGCCGATGATAGCGCCGGCGGCAGCACCAAAGAGCGCACCGGAGACAAAGCTGAAAGTCTTTCCCATGATCATTCCTCTCCTGCGGGCACCTCGATGCCCACCGTTTGAATGCTGTCCATTATACCCGCAGCGCAACACTTGCCGTCGCGCTCATCTGCGTACGGTAAAAGCGCAGGTACATGATGGTGACAAGCGAGTGAGTCTACTCCTGCGGCATAGCCGGCATGGCGACCGTGGCGGCCGGGTTCTCGCCGGCGCCATCGACGAGCGGCAGGTTGCCCTCGTGCGCCGAGCCGGACGGAGCCGTTGCCGCACCGCCAAAGACGGCCGCGGGGGCCTCGTGGTTCTCGGCGACCGCACCCTCGGTATCGATTGGCATCTGCGGCTCGTCGTCAAAGCTCGGGACGCCTTGGGGCTCCGCAGACTCGGGCTCGGCAGTCGCATCGGCAACGAGCTCGGCGTCGACCGGCACATCGCCCTCGTCAGCGCCCTCGTCCTCGGCAGCATCTTCGCCGTTCGCAGCGGCGACGGCCTCGTGAGGATCCTTGCCCTCGGCCTCGGCGCGCATGCCCAACACCAGGTTGCGCAGACCCGCGACCGTGCCTTCCACGTCGGGGGCAGGCTGGTCGGCGTGCAGGTACGCCCAGTCCATCATAAAGGTGGCCGACGACAGCGCACCAATGGCCAGCGCGTCATCGGGGCACGAAAGCTCAACCTCAAAGACGCGCTCGTCGTGCTCGCTTACGCGCGTGCGGCCGCACGAGATGCTACCGGCAAGACCGGTCTCGTTCATGAGCTCAACCGTCACGTGCTCCAGCAGGTGGCAGAGCTCGGTCTGGCCCATGCAGTCCTGGAACTCGCGACCGGAATCACCCAGGCACAGGTGCTTGGCAATCGCCGGCACCAGGTAATACACGCGCGCCGTGGCCTCGATATCCTCCGAGGTCATGAGCGGCATGCCGGGGTTCACCAGCACATGCGCGCAGATCTTGTCCTCGCTGACGGTGACCTTAAGGATGTTGAACAGGCCTGCCATAACTCTCCCCTACTCTTCCTTGCCCTACTCGTCGCCATCGTGCGGATCCACAGAGCCCGCACCCGACGCCGCCGGCTTCTCTGCCGAAGACTCGGAATCCTTCTTATCGGTTTCGGCCGGAGCGATCACGCGAATGAGCGAGATGCGCTGGCCACGCATCGACTGAACTTTAAACTTGTACCCCGCGACCTCAAACACCTCTCCGATGTCGGGCACCGAGTCGCAAAGCTCCAAAATCCAGCCGGCGATGGTCTCATAATCATCGCTTTCCTCGAGCGGCCAACCAAGCTCAATCGCGTCATCGCACGAAAAACGCCCATCAACGAGCCACTCGCGGCGCGAAAGGCGCGTGAGATACTTGTTGTCGGGGTCGAACTCGTCCTCGATCTCGCCGACGATCTCCTCGACGATATCCTCGATGGTGATAATGCCGGCCGTGCCGCCGTACTCGTCCACGACCACCACGATCTGGTCGTGCGAGGTCTGCATCTCGGACAGTAGCGGCAGGATGTCCTTGGTGTCGGGCACAAAGGTGGCGTCGCGCAAAAAGCCGGCGATGGGCTGGTCACCCTTGCCGTCGAGCGCGGGTTGGATCAGGTCCTTGATGTGCGCAATGCCGGCGACGTTGTCGGGATCCTCGTGATAGACGGGGATGCGGCTGAAGCCGGTCTGGCGCATGGTGGACAGCACGTCGGCGACCGTCTCGTCGTCCTCGCACATGGTGGTGTCCACGCGCGGCACCATGACCTCGCGGGCAACGGTATCGCCCAAGTCAAAGATCTCGTGGATCATACGCTTTTCCTCGTCGAGCAGGTCGTCCTGCTCCGAGACCATGTACTTGATCTCTTCTTCCGAGACGTTTTGGCGGTCGTCGGCGCTCTTGATGCGCAGGATGCGGGCCAGGCCATCGGAGCAGGCGCCGG
>USGN01000143.1 GCA_900554255.1 uncultured Collinsella sp.
CTCCCACAAGACCGATAATGGTCTCGTTCTCACCGCGAGAGACGTCGGTCTTCAGACCTTTTTTCTCAATCCAGTTGACGATATGGCTGACGGCCTCGTCACTGGCGCTCTGCTTTAAAATTGCAATCATGGTGTGCCTCTCACCTCGATGGATAACTTTTGCAAAAACGGCCCGCATCGCGAGCCGTGTATATATGGTGCATGAGAGTTTATACTATCTGACTCGCTTTTGCCTTCTAAAGTGGGCCGTTGCGCCTCGTCTTCCTCGGAATTGCAAAGCTTTTTCTTTTATTTTGATAGCCCGTGGTGCACTTGGGTATAATGCCAAACGTTGGCCCTATTAGCTCAGGGGATTAGAGCGTCTGCCTCCGGAGCAGAAGGCCGTTGGTTCGAATCCAACATGGGGCACCATCGAACGTAAGACCGTCCGAACCTCGCATGGTCCGGGCGGTTTTTCTTATACCGACGCGACGTGATGGGACGTGGTATGGCAACAACGGATATCGAGCGCGGACTCTCGACCGCCGAGGTCGAGGAGCGCATCGCCGCCGGTAAGATCAACCGCAACATGGAGCTCAAGACCAAGTCGGTCAAAGAGCTCATCATCGAGAACCTCTGCACGCTGTTCAATTTGATCAACGTGATCTTGGCGTTCCTGGTCATTTTGACCGGTTCGTTTAAGAATCTGACGTTCCTGTTCGTGGTGTTCTTGAACACGGCAATTGGCGTCATTCAGTCCATGCGTTCCAAGCGGATGGTCGACAAGCTTACGCTGCTCACCTCTAAGAAGGCCATCGCGGTGCGCGACGGCGCCGAGGTGGAGCTCGACTTGGACCAGATCGTGCTCGACGACATCATTCGCCTGGGGCGCGGCGACCAGATTCCCGCTGACGCCGTGGTGGTTTCCGGCGAAGCGCTCGTGAACGAGAGCCTGCTGACGGGCGAGAGCGACCTCATCAAGAAACAGCCCGGCTCCGAGCTCATGAGCGGCAGCTTTATCGACTCGGGCCTGCTGCGCGCCCGTGTGATCCATGTCGGCGCCGACAACTACGTGGCCAAAATTAATAACGAGGCCAAGTACGTCAAAAAGGTTAATTCCGAGATCATGAATGCGCTTAATGCCATTGTGCGCTTTGCGAGCATCATCATGATCCCGCTCGGTTTAGCGTTGTTTGCCTCGAGCGTGAGCGAGCTGTGGGATGCCGCGGGAACCCCGGGCGATAGCGCGCTTTCGTGGTGCTTCTCCGAGCTGTTGGCTGGTCATGTGCCTTCGTCGGCGCTGCTGTCCACGGTGGGCGCCCTGCTGGGCATGATCCCGCAGGGCCTGGTGCTGCTGACCTCGTCGGTGCTCGCCATCGCCACGGTGCGTCTGGCCCGCCGCAAGGTGCTGGCACAGCAGCTCTACTGCATCGAGACGCTCGCTCGCGTCGACGTGCTGTGCCTGGACAAGACGGGCACCATCACGTCGGGCCGTATGGAGGTCGAGGGCACGTATCCGCTGCCTGTTGAGGGTGTTGGCTTTGGCGTGGACTCGGACGAGGCGGCTGTTCCCGTCGATACCACAGTGCTCGATTTTGCGCTGGCTAACGTCGCGCGTGCGACTTCGGCCGATGCCAACGAGACCTGCCAGGCGCTGCTCAACTATTACGCCGATCGCCCGGTCGAGGTGTCTGAGCCGCTGTCGGTCATTCCGTTCTCGTCGTCCAAAAAGTGGAGCGGCGCGTCGTTTGTGCAGGGCTCCTATGTGATGGGCGCCGCGCAGTTTGTGCTCTCTGATCGCACATTTGCGCAGGTCGAGAATCGTGTGGCCGAGCTCGCCGATACTTGCCGCGTGCTCGTGGTGGCGCGCGTGGACGGCTTTACGCCCGATGGGGATATGGTGGGCGAGGCCGAGCCCGTGGGCTTTGTGACCATCCGCGACGAGATCCGTACTTCGGCGGCCGAAACCATCGGCTACTTTAACGAGCAGGGCGTGACCCTCAACGTGATCAGTGGCGACGACCCGCGTACGGTGTCGTCGATCGCGCGCGTGGTGGGCGTGCCGGGGGCGGACGCTTATGTGGACGCCACGACGCTCGATACACCGGCCAAGCTTGATGCCGCAGTGGACCGCTACCATGTCTTTGGTCGTGTGACCCCGCAGCAGAAGCGCGAGCTCGTGCAGGCGCTCAAGCGCCGCGAGCACACCGTGGCCATGACGGGCGACGGCGTCAACGACGTGCTGGCGCTCAAGGAGGCCGACTGCTCCGTGGCCATGGCGGCCGGCTCCGATGCCGCGCGTAACGTGGCCGAGATCGTACTCGTCGACAACGACTTTGCCTCGATGCCCGCTGTGGTGGCCGAGGGCCGTCGTTCTATCAATAACCTGCAGCGCTCTGCCGCGCTCTTTCTGACCAAGACGCTGTTCTCGATGGGCCTGGCGGCGCTGTGTATCGCGCTGCCGCCGTACCCCTTCGAGCCCATCCAGATGACGCTCATTAACTTCTTCTGCATCGGCGCGCCGGGCTTTGTGTTGGGCCTGGAGCCCAACAATGCTCGTGTGAAGGGTGCGTTTTTGAGCAACGTACTCAAGCGTGCACTGCCGGCGTCGATTGCGGTCATTTTGGCTGCGGCGCTCGATATCTTTGTGGCGCGCGTGTTTGGCTTTAGCCAGCTCACGCTGTCTACGATGTGCCTGCTTACGTCGTGCGCGGCGAGCGTCAGCCTAATCTGGCGCATCTCGCAGCCTCTCACGCCCTTACGTGTGGTGCTCTTTGTGTTTGTAGTCGCCGGCATCCTGGTGGGCGTTATCGGATTCCCGGAGCTGCTGTCTATTGCCAACCTGTCGATGGGCCAGATGGTTATCTTGGCTGTTATCGTGGTCTTTACCTGCTCGGTGTTCTTTAAGCTCGCCACGATGATGGATTCGCTCAAGCCGCGTCGTCGTCATGCCGCAACTGGTTTTGGCCGTGGTGTGCGCGTCCACCTGGGTCGCGGTGGCGGCAAGGTGAGCTCGACGGGTTCGACGGCCGAGCGTTTTGCCAAGCGCGTCGCCGCCGACATGGCGCAGCGCCGCGAAGATCGCACCGCTCGCGAGGCCGAGGCCCGCGCACTCGAGGGCGTGGCCCAGGCCCAGCCCAAGAAAAAGAAGAGTGCCGGAGCCAAGCGCTCTCGCGTGACCAAGTCCGCCCAAGGCATCAAGGTCTCGATGCCAAGCAAAAAGAAGAAGTAGCTACGCGCCCTGGCGATGTTGAATTGGTGCCTTGTTCCTGTGGGGCCGTGGCGATGTTATGCTCTAACCTCGATTGTTTGAATTGCTTCGAAAAGAGGATGCCGTGATCTGCCCGCATTGCCTTAAGACTATCGAGGACGGCGCCTCGTTCTGCCCCTACTGCAACGCCTATGTGGGTCCGGGCGATGGTCCCGAGCACACCGAGTTCGTGTTCTGTGAGGGCTGCGGTGCCCGTCTTTCTCCGCATGATCGCACGTGCCCAAAATGCGGACGCCCTGCTCCGGGTATCCTCTCCGAGGACGCGGCCGCATCCGACCTGGCAGCGGGCCGCACGGCGGGCTTTCCGCGCCTAACGCAAGAGCAGATCGATACCGAGGTGCCGCATGCGCCTGCCTCGGCTGCCGCGGTTCTTTCGGACGCCGCCGATCCTAACGAGACCTGCGTGCTGCCGGCTTTCGATAAGGATTTCGGTATCCCCAATGTCGATATTCCCACGCCCGTTTCCCTGCACGACGATGCTCAAAAACCCAAGCGCAAAGTGCATCCCGACGAGGACGCCTATCACAAGCACAAGCGTCATATCCCCAAGCCGCTCATCGTCATCGCGGTCCTTGCCGTCGTTTGCGGCGGTGCCTATTGGTTCGTGACGGCCGATCCCATGGGTGTCATGCCTGCCTTCTACGACCAGTTTGGCCAGGCTGCGCAGACGACCTTCCCCACGCGCCAAAAGGGCGAGGCGACTGAGGACGATACCAAGCAGGACGGTTCTGCCGAGGTGGTCCAGGAAGAAACCGTGCTCACCGATGATCAGCTCTATACCAGACTCGACGGTCTGTATCAGACCATCGTGTCCTACGGTGATGAGGACCAGATCGGCGAGGTCATCGATTCGTTTAATAACGGGTATC
>USGN01000144.1 GCA_900554255.1 uncultured Collinsella sp.
AAGGTCTTTCGGGAACGTGAGTTCGTTGAGTTTCGCCGCCATATCGACGATGTTTTTCATGCTGCGCCCGCTTAAAACGACCTTCCTGTTGTACTTCACGGAAATATCCATAAGTTGTTGCAGGCGGTAATTGTTGGTCGAAAAGGTCGCGACGATCATACGTTTTTTCTGGTTTTTGCCGAAAATGACGTCAAACGATTCCCCGACGGTGCGCTCGGACATGGTGTGTCCGTTTCTTTCAACGTTGGTGCTTTCGCCAAGCATTAAAAGCACGCCCTTTTTGCCGATTTCCCCGATGCGTTCAAGGTCGGTGAGTTTGTTGTCGATGGGGGTGAAGTCGATTTTGAAGTCGCCCGTCACGAAAACGACGCCGACGGGAGTCGTGATGGACAACGCCGACGCTTCCGCAATGCTGTGGCAGACTTTGATAAATTCCACCTTGAAACAATCGACGTTTACGACGTCGCCCGCATTGACTTCCTTCATATTTTTGACGGGAAGTCCGCTTTCTTCGATTTTAT
Source organism: uncultured Collinsella sp. (assembly GCA_900554255.1). Lineage (GTDB taxonomy): Bacteria > Actinomycetota > Coriobacteriia > Coriobacteriales > Coriobacteriaceae > Collinsella. The sequence continues at coordinate 522 of USGN01000144.1, forward strand.
GACGCGCGATGGCAAGCGAAAACGGCGTGCCGTAAATCGTCGGGCAGCCGAGTTCGGGCCAGAGATAACTCACGCCGCCGACGTGGTCTTCGACGGCCAGTACGTGCGCCTGTCCGACGAGCGCGCCGCTCGCGAGCGCGGTCGCTACCTTACGCTTCGCGACTTTGCCAACCTGTGCGTCAAGAACATCGCGGGCGGCGACGCGCTCACCTCGCACGCCTCTGTCTGCCTGCCCGTTTCGCCTCCGCCGTTTATGGCCGGCATTGCCGAGGTCGAGGTCGATAAGGCCACCGGCAAGGTTACCGTGGTGGATTACGCCGCTGCCGTTGACTGCGGCACCGTGATCAATGAGGCGCTCGCGCGCGTCCAGGCCGAGGGCGGCATTGCCCAGGGTATCGGCCACGCGCTCTACGAGATCGTCGAACATGATGATCGCGGCCGCCTGCGTACCGGCAACTTTATGAGCTACAAGCTGCCCACGCGCCTAGATATCGGCAGCATTCGCGTGGCCTTTGAGCCGAGTTACGAGCCGACGGGTCCGTTTGGCGCCAAGTCGATCGGCGAGGTCGTCATCAACACGCCGCTCGCCGCCGTTGCCTCGGCCGTGGCGCACGCCACCGGCCACCAGGTTCGCTCGCTGCCCATCACGCCCGAGAAGGCCCTGCTGGGGGAGTAGGCGAGCTGGGGGTAGCTAATTTGGGACGGGGCCATTTTAGCTACCCTTCCCTCCGATGGGCACTCGTGGTGAGGTCGTGAGCCTGTAAAACGTGTGCGTGCGCTTGCCGTTCGTATCTGCTATCATTCCTAGTCTGTGCGCTCATGCGGGCGTGGCGGAATTGGTAGACGCGCCAGATTTAGGTTCTGGTGGGATTCCCGTGAAGGTTCGAGTCCTTTCGCCCGCACCAACGCACCAGCGTCGGCCTCGGCCGTCGCGACACATTGTTGCATAAAGGTACCAGCACCTCAGATAAGCTGGGCAGTATGAGGAGGAACGTGTTGAACATCACCGCTTCTGACGTCAAGGACGCCAAGCTCACCGCTACGGTCACCATCCCGGCCGCCGACGTCGACGCCGCGATCAAGAAGGCCTACAAGGACACCGCCAAGAAGTACCGCTTCCCGGGCTTCCGCGCCGGCAAGGCCCCCCGTCCGGTCATCGACTCCGCTCTTGGCGCCGAGGCTACCCTCGCTCAGGCGACCAACGACCTGATCGCCGCCAACGAGCCCGTCGTCCTCAACGAGCTGGACATCGTCCCCACCAAGAGCGGTGACTACAAGGAGCTCGACCTCGCCAAGGATCACGAGGACTACACCTACACCGTCGAGTTCTCCCTGCGTCCTGCTGCTGAGCTCTCCTCCTTCGACGCCGTTGAGATCGAGATGCCGCCCGCGGAGGTCACCGAGTCCGAGATCAACAACCAGGTCGAGATGCTCCTCAACTACCGTGCTACCTTCGAGGACGTCGAGGGTCGCGCCGTCGAGGCCGAGGACTACGTTACCGTCGACCTCAAGGCCGTCGAGAACGCCGACAACTTTGCCGCCGAGGGCCGCATGCTCATCGCCGGTAGCGACAGCAACCCCAAGGAGTTCAACGAGGCCCTGATCGGCGCTAACGTTGACGACGTCAAGACCGTCACCTGGACCGACGAGGTCGAGGAGGGCGAGGAGGCCGAGACCCACACCGTCGAGGTCACCGTCAAGGGCATCAAGGTCCGCAACACCCCCGAGCTCACCGACGAGCTCGTCAAGTCCGACTTTGGCTTCGACAGCATCGACGCTATGCGCGACGCCATCAAGCTTGAGATCGAGCAGGACAAGGCTTCCCGCCTCCCGGCCGAGAAGGAGAACCGTTGCGTCTCCGCTCTCGCCGAGCGCCTGCAGCTCGACGAGATGGACGCCGACTACGAGCAGTCCGTCTTTGAGGAGCTTGGCCAGAACTTCCTGTCCAACCTCGCTGCCCGCGGCATGACCCTGGACACCTGGCTGCCCGCTTCCGGCCTGACCATGGAGCAGTTCATCGGCGACCTGCACAAGCAGGCCAACGACGTTGCCCGTGAGTCCCTGGCTCTGGACGCCCTCGCCCGCGAGCTCAAGATCGAGGTCACCGAGGATGACATCAACGCCGAGTTCGAGAAGGCCGGCGTCAAGGACGTCGAGGCTTCCAAGGCCGAGTTCATCGCCGATGGCCGCATGCCTGCCGTCCGCGAGTCCATCCGTCGCTCCAAGGCCGTTGACCACCTGGTCGAGAACGCCAAGGTGACCGAGGTCGACGAGACCGCCAAGGACGCCGAGTAATTCTCGCCACCTTGCCCGCGAGCGCATGCGTGCGCCCGTGATGGGGTAAAGTTATACACCGGTTATCCGGTTGCTTCGTACGGTGCCAGCCAATGCATAGCATGCGGGCACCGTACGTTTATCTAGAACCAATTTGGTCCGCAAGAGAGAAATGGAGATGCGTATGATCGCTAAGTTCGATTCCGCCCTCGTGCCATACGTTATCGAGCAGACGCCGCGCGGCGAGCGCAGCTACGATATCTATTCGCGCCTGCTCAACGACCGCATCATCTTCTTGGGCGAGGAGATCAACTCCGTCAGCGCCAACCTGGTCGTTGCCCAGCTGTTGCATCTTGAGAGCCAGGATGCCGAGAAGGATATCTCGCTCTACATCAATTCGCCCGGCGGCGAGGTCTACTCCGGCCTGGCGATTCTGGACACCATGAACTTCATTAAGCCGCAGGTCTCCACCATCTGCGTGGGCATGGCCGCATCTATGGCCGCCGTGCTGCTTTCGGCCGGCGCCAAGGGCAAGCGCTTCTGCCTGCCGCACTCCAAGGTCATGATTCACCAGCCCAGCGGCGGTGCCCAGGGTCAGCAGACCGAGATCGAGATCGTGGCCGAGGAGATCAAGAAGACTCGCCGCGAGCTCAACCAGATCCTGTCCGACGCCTCGGGCCAGCCCATCGAGAAGGTCCAGGCCGACACCGAGCGCGACAACTACCTGACCGCTGCCGAAGCCCTCGACTACGGTCTGATCGACCGTATTGTCACCTCGCGCGATCTCGCCGCGAAGGACGCCTAGGATGGCAGGAAACATGCAGGACAACTTTGACGAGAACGGCAACCCCATCCGCTGCTCCTTCTGCGGAAAAGAGCAGGGCCAGGTCCGTCGCCTCGTAAAGGGCCCGACCAACATCTTTATCTGTGACGAGTGCGTCGCCGCCTGTTCCGAGATTCTGGAGGAGTCGCTGGCTTCGGACTTTATGGACGCCGCCCGCAACGGCAATCTCCCAGGTTTCCTCAACGACCACGGCCAGGCTGCTGGGCAGCCCGCCGTGGATCCCGAGACCGAGGGCTTTGAGCTCGAGGACGACCGCCAGGTCATTACGCATGTGCCGACGCCGCACGAGATCTATGACGAGCTTTCGGCCTATGTCATGGGCCAGGAGGACGCCAAGCGTGCCATGTCGGTTGCCGTGTACAACCACTATCGCCGTGTGATTGAGGGCGGCGCCGCGCTTTCGGCCTTTGACGATGGCTTGGACTCGCAGCTCGGTGATGACATGGACGAGGTG
>USGN01000145.1 GCA_900554255.1 uncultured Collinsella sp.
CAAAGGCGAGCACGCACGAAAGGGCGAACGAGCCAATGGCGGCCTTCCAAGCCGGCCATTTAAAGCACAGCAGCATCACGACCAGCCAAATAATCGGCACAAGAGCCAGTAAGAATGCGGCGACGTCCATAGGTAGAAGCTCCTTGGTACCGCGTGGGCGGCATCGGGGGTGTCACAAAACTTCAACAGGATACCGCACGTTTACCGACAAATTACAGCCGCCCGCCGAAATTATTGAACAATCCGTTCAAAAACACGAGCGAACACCGTCGCGTCTATACTAAAGCGCAGCAATAGAAAGGACTCCGCTTTGAGTATCACGCCCCTCGATAGCATTCGCCGCGCCATCGCCCGCCGCAACGGCACCTCCAACCCCGCTGCATCGAAGGACGGCGCCGCGAAGGCCCAGGGCGGCCGCATCGAGAACGGCCTCTTCCCTGCCTCGCACACTGCCGAGGAACTCGCACGCATCCAAGAGCTGAGTCAGCGCAACGCCGGCGGGCCCGATAGCAGCCAAGCCACACGTCGCCGGCGCGAACGCGATCGGGAGCCCGGCCCCGTCCGCCGCATGGTCAACGCTTGGTGGAACCGTCTGCTCGGCGCCGTCTACGGCGGCGGGTTCTCCATGCAGGAAGCGGAATACGAGGAGCACGCCACCCGCCGCGATTACCTTTGGAACGCTCTCGGCACCGCCGTGTGGGGCTTGGCGTTTCCGCTGCTCACCATCGTGTCCACACAGCTCGTGGGCGCCGAAGAAGCCGGCAAGTTCTCCATCGCCTTTGTCACCGGCACGCTCATCATGATCGCGTGCAACTACGGCGTGCGCAATTTCCAGGTCTCGGACATCGACGAAAAGACGTCCTTCGCCTCCTACCAGCTCAATCGTTGGATCTGCGGAGCGCTCGCCCTAGGCTGCGGCCTCATGTATAGCAGCGCCCGCGGCTATGACGCGCAGATGGCGACGATCGGCCTGGGCGTCTACCTGTATAAGGTCATCGACGGCGTCGCCGACGTGTACGAAGGCCGCCTGCAGCAGGCCGACAAACTCTACTTGGCTGGAATGAGCCAAACGCTACGCTCCGTCGGCGTCATCGCGGTCTTCAGCGTGGCGCTGTTCCTCACGCGCAGCATGCCCATCGCGGCCATGGACATGGGTGTCACCGCGATCGCCTCGCTCGTGCTGGTCACCGCGCCGCTCGCCCTGCTCGAGACCGAAAAATCGCGCCGCGTGAGCCTGCGCGAGGTCGGCCACCTGTTTGTCCAGTGCGCCCCGCTCTTTGGTGCACTGTTCCTGTTCAACCTTATCGAGAGCATGCCCAAGTTTGTGATGGAAGGCGCGCTGGCCTACAAGTATCAGCTGTACTTTAATGCCCTGTTCTTTCCGGCGCAGGGAATTTTGTTGAGCATTGGATTTATCTATAAACCGCAGCTCCTGCGTCTGTCGAGCATTTGGGCGAATCCGCGCAAGCGTCGCCGCTTTGACCTGATTATTGTTGCCGTTATGGCGCTGATCGTGGTCATCACCGGCGTGTGCGCCGCATTTATGGCAGGTCCCGGTATTCCCCTCATGAGCTTTATGTACGGTCTCAGCTTTGAACGCTACCGTACGCTGGCGCTGCTGATGGTCGTCGCCGGCGGCGTCACCGCGGCCATCGACTTTATCTACGCCATCATCACGGTGCTGCGCCACGCTGGAGATGTCACCAAGATCTACCTGATCTGCTTTGCCGTGAGCGTGGTGCTCCCGGTGATTCTGATCAATCTGCTCGGCCTGATGGGCGCCGTCGTGAGCTACCTAGCCATCATGGCCCTACTGCTGGTACTGTTGATTATCGAGTACGCCCACATCCGCCAGCGCATCGAACGCGACCGCAACCCATACGGCGCCTAATTAGCTGCCCCCGGTAGCCGGAATTTGCGGTGGAATCACCCCGGCTGGAGTCTCGTTGCGGACACGCAAAACTAAGTGAGTAGACTTTTACCGAATCCCGGACCACACCGACAAAGCACAAGTCCGTGACCAGCGGTTTTATTGAGGCAAATATGTTGGGTGCTCGGCATTTCCAAAAAAGTCTACTCACTTAGCCAGCGGGCAGCCAAATGATTATTTAATCCCCGTCCCTGAAAAATCAATTTGCGGGCAGAAGGGCAAAAGTAGTCAAAAAAGGCCCCGTCCAAAATTAGCTACCCCTTGCACCGATTATTCGCCCGGGTTGATATTCGCGTAGAACTCCGCCCCATCATCGAGCCGCAGGATGCCCACGCGACCGAACTCGGAGCCGGTGGCGGCGGCGCAATCGATATCGATGCGATCGGGCACGCCGGCAGTGTCCTCGCCGCCCAAGCGCACGATCTGCCCTCGTCCCGATTCCTCATCGAGCCCCGCAAGACCACCGACCTCGCAATAACGCCCGAGCGACACCGTTGGCGTGTGGCCACTCACCACGACCGGGCCCTTGCCCTCGGCAGAAAGCAGCCCGGTCGACGCATCCCAATAGCCATGACGAATCCACAGCAGGTCATCGGACGACTGCACGGCAAGCATCTGCTTCAGCAGTTCGCGATCAACATCCACCGCCCCCGTACCATCGGCACAATCAACCCCATGTTCAAGCAAAAACGCCCGGGCCGCCTCGGTCTGGATGCCGGCATGTACCAGCAGGTACGGACGCTCGTCAGTCTCGACCACCGCGTAGAGCGGCAACGTCGCCATCCAACGCACGAGCTCCTCGTACGCCTCAAATTCCATATCGTTGAGCTGCTGACGGGTAGTCCAACCGCCGTTGAAATCCCAGGTCTCGGCATCGAGCGGATCCTGGCCAATGATGGCATCGAGCATGATCTGCTCGTGATTACCCTTGAGCACGTGGGCGTTGGGCAGCGAGCGCACGAGTTTAATAACGCCGACCGGATCGGGCCCGCGATCGATCATGTCACCCAGCACGTACAGCGTGTCGTCGGACGCCAGCGAAATCTTAGACAGGGCCTCGTCAAGCGCACGCACGTGCCCGTGAGCATCAGATGTCACATAGATCGCCATGGTACGCCTCTCCTTGCATTGCGGCCGAAGCCCGGCGCCGCAACTAAAACTTCAAGTTGAACTTAAACGTTACCCATTGTACTCCGTTGCAATAAAGCTGGAAAGGGTTTCCGAGCAGAGGCAAAGACGGCAGCCGTCTATGACGATATCGCGCACGCCCGCAATCCAACCCCATAAACCCACCATCTTTGGGTACAAATAACCGTAGGCAACTGACCGTGCCACGCCAACCAACCAGGAGCGGACACCATCCATGAACCAGATCCTTCTCTTTATCGGCCTCGTCATCATTCTGTGTCTGACCATCAAACCCGTCGGCAAAAAGCTCCCCTTCCCCACCCTGCTCATCTTTATCGCGCTCGGCATGCTGTTGGGCGTCAACGGCCCGACGCATATCGACTTTAGCGACTACGCACTCACCGAAACCGTCTGCAGCACGGCGCTGCTGTTCATCATGTTCTACGGCGGCTTTAACACCAATATCGACCGCGCCAAGCCCGTCGCTGCGCCGGCGGTGCTGCTGAGCACGCTCGGCGTCGTCATCACTGCCGGCATCACCGGCGTGTTCGCCCACTTCGCGCTGGGGATCGACTGGATCGGCAGCCTGCTGCTGGGATCGGTCGTGGCATCCACCGACGCGGCGAGCGTCTTTAGCGTACTGCGTGAGCACAGCCTGTCGCTGAGAGGTGGCACCGACTCGCTGCTCGAGGTCGAATCGGGCTCCAACGACCCCGTCGCCTACATGCTCACCGCTGTGCTCGCTACACTCGCGGCCGGCGGCGACATCAACATTCCCGCACTGCTGGCCAAGCAGATTATCCTGGGCGTGGGCCTGGGCCTTGCCATCGGCTGGGCGGCGGGCCGCCTGATTGAACGCGCGCACGCAACGGCCAAGGACGCGCAGACCATCTTTTTGTTCGCCGTGGCCATCGTCGCCTACGCGCTGCCGAGCTACCTGGGCGGCAACGGCTTTTTGGCTGTATACCTGGCCGGCATTGTGCTGGGTGCCAGCGACATCACCGGCAAAGTCGAGATGGCGCACTT
>USGN01000146.1 GCA_900554255.1 uncultured Collinsella sp.
TCCTCCTCGGAGAACGGCACCTTCTTGTTGCCGCCGTAGACCGAGCTGGAGCTGGCGTAGACCAGGTGCTTCACCGGATGGTGGCGGCAGGCCTCGAGCACGTTGAAGAAGCCGACGAGGTTGCTCTCGAGGTAGGCGCGCGGGTTCTCGATGGAGTAGCGGACGCCCGCCTGGGCAGCGAGGTTCACCACGACGTCGAAGCCGTTCTCGGCGAACAGGCGCTCGATGAGGGCGGCATCGCACAGGTCGCCGCGAACGAAGGCGAAGCGGCCGTCGGTGTCTACCTCGGCCAGCATGCGCAGGCGCGCGTCCTTGATGCCGGGGTCGTAGTAGCTGTTGAGGTTGTCGAGGCCAACGATCACGTCATCGGTCTCCTCGAGCAGCTTCTTGACGAGGAACGCGCCGATAAAGCCGGCTGCTCCGGTGACGAGGACTTTTCTATTTGCCATTCATACCACCTAGTCTCGTTTAAACAGGTCGCGTGTATAGACCTTGTCCGCCACATCCGCGAGCTCGTCGCTCCAGCGGTTGGCCACGATCACGTCGCAGCCGGCCTTGAAGGCCTCCAGGTCGTGGGTCACCTCGGAGCCGAAGAACTCCGGCGCGTCCAGCGTGGGTTCGTAGACCACCACGGGCACGCCCTTGGCCTTCACGCGCTTCATGACGCCCTGGATGGAACTCGCGCGGAAGTTGTCCGAATTGGATTTCATCGTCAGGCGGTAGACGCCCACGATCGGCTTCTGCTTACCGGCATACACGCGGTCCCAGACCATCTGCAGCACCTTGTCAGCGACGAAGTCCTTGCGGGTGCGGTTGGCCTCCACGATGGCCTCGATCAGGTTCTGCGGCACGTCCCTGTAGTTCGCCAGAAGCTGCTTTGTGTCCTTGGGCAGGCAGTATCCGCCGTAGCCGAAGCTGGGGTTGTTGTAGTGGCCGCCGATGCGCGGCTCCAGGCACACGCCGTCGATTACGTCGCGGGTGTTGAGGCCGCGGACCTCGCAGTAGGTGTCGAGCTCGTTGAAGTAGGCCACGCGCAGCGCCAGGTACGTGTTGGCGAAGAGCTTCACGGCCTCGGCCTCGGTGGTGCCAAGCACGAGCTCGGGGATGCCCTTTGAGCCGTCCGCGTTGACGCGCTCGAGCTCGACTGAATCGGCGCCCTGAGCGAGCAGGCCGGCGAAGCGCTCGGCCGCCGCGACGGCCTCGGCGTCCTCCTTGGGCGCGCCCACCACGATGCGGCTGGGGTGCAGGTTGTCGTAGAGCGCCTTGCTCTCACGTAGGAACTCCGGGCTGAAGAAGATCTTGCTGTCGCCCAGCCTCTCGCGCAGGCCCGCGGTGTAGCCGACGGGGATCGTGGACTTGATGACGATCCAGGCATCCGGGTTCACCGAGCGCACGGCGGCGATGGCGGCCTCGACGGAGGACGTGTCGAAGAAGTTCTTATCGGAATCGTAGTTGGTCGGCGTGGCGATGACGGCGTAGTCGGCGCCCGCATAGGCCTCTTCCACTTCGACGGTGGCGTGCAGGTCGAGCTGCCGCTCCCCCGCCTTGGCCTCCGCCAGGAAACGCTCGATCTCGTCGTCCTGGATGGGCGATACGTAGCTGTTGATCTTCTCGACTTTCTCGGGCACGATGTCCAGGGCGTGCACCTCGTTGTGCTGCGACAGCAGGACGGCGAGGGACAGGCCGACGTAGCCGGTACCGGCGACAGCGATCTTCATTTTCTTCTCCGATTTATTTCGGGTATCAAAACTAGGCATTAGTACGCATCGCTCCCGTTGAAGACCTCCAGAACCGTGAGGAAAACGATTTTGAGGTCTGTGACAATTCCACGCTTGGCTATGTACTCGAGGTCACGGCGGACCATGCCGTCGAACCCGGTGGAGTTTCGCTCCGTCACCTGCCAGAGCCCCGTAATACCTGGCTTCACCGCTAGCCTCTGCAGGTCGTACTCGGTGTACTGCGCGACCTCATTCGGTAGCGGAGGACGCGGACCCACAACGGACATCTGCCCCAGGAACACGTTCAGGAACTGCGGGAACTCGTCGATGGAGTGTTTGCGGATGAACTTGCCGATCTTGGTGACGCGGGGGTCCTCCTTCATCTTGAACATGGCGCCGGCGATCTCGTTTCGCTCCTTGAGCTCGGCGAGGCGCTCGTCGGCGTCCTTGTACATGGAGCGGAACTTCCACATGCGGAAGGTCGTCAGGCTGCCGTCGGGGCGGGTCTGCCCTACTCGGATCTGGCTGTAGAAGGGGCTGCCCTCGCTCTCCAGGCGGATGAGCGCCGCGAGCACCAGACTGGGGATCGCGATAGCGACGAGCGCGGCACCGCTAAACACGATGTCGAACGCACGCTTGACGGTACGATAGGCCAGGCGCGAGCGGTCCCAGTCCATAATGGATTGCATGGCCTTGTAGCGGCCGGCGCCCTCACGCCGATCCATGGCCTGGGCAATCAGCGCCGCCCCCACGGGCGTATTGCTCTCTGTTACTTCTTTAGCAGCCAAAGTCAAACAAACGGCCCTGTCCTCCAGGACCCCCCCCCAATCGGTAAATTCAAGAATGCGAACGAATAGCTGGCGCAACGTCTCCCTTACGTTTTGCTGGGAACATCGAGCGATAGCAGTTCCCTAAATGCGGAGTCGCCTTCGCCCACGTCTACCAGGCACCAGCGTTTATGACGGTCGATCTTTTTAACGCGGGCCTCTTGCCCCACCAAGGGACCCTGCTCTATGTGCAACACGCCGTCTTCTATGCGCGCCACGCTGTTGCGCACCACGCCGTCGTCGTCCAGCACGCTGCGGTACCAATCCTGCGCATCGTCCGGCATGGGCATGTACGCCCGCTCCCTACTGCCGGCGATGCGGCAGCCAAAGCTCAACTGGGCCAGGGCCCTATCGAGCGCAGCGGCATCGTGAGTAGCGACGAAGAAATATTCCTTGTACATGGGTTTGGTTTGGAGCGACCACGCGCCGTCCCGCTTAAACCAGAACTCCTTTTGCATCACAAAAGCGTCCTGCATCAGCTCGTGGGGGATAATGTGGCGGACCTTTTCGCAGGTCTCGCGCTCTTTTCCATTGGGGGTGTGGACCAGATACCAGCGGACGCGGCCGTGCTGGCTGATGGTGGTTACGCCGTTAAATGCGCCCGGCAGCTGCTCTTGGCGCCGTGCCGTCTGTTCCATGTTCTCGCCCCCCTCCTTGCTTTGCGGCACACGCAAATGCAGGGGCGTTTAGAACAGGCTTCTCGCTCGCAGCTAGGCGCAGTCGCAAAAGTACAGGTTTTTGTAGAGGGGGTATGGAGATGTACCTACTAGCAGTACATTTTGCGCAATCTGGGCAAACGCTGATTAATTGCTCGTATAATGTCGTCTGTCGAAAGATACAAAAACGTGTACCTTTTTGTGCAACAAAAAAAGCCGCTCAACCAGCGGCTTTTCTTATTTAGGCATGAAAAAAGGCGACCGCCCTTTGTGGACGGTCGCCTTTGTTAATTGTTGTATAGCTCGCCTTAGGCGCGGGTCTTGATCTCCTCGAGCACCTTAGCAACAAACTCGTCAACGCTCATCTGAACGGTCTCGTTGGAGCGATCGCGGACGGAGATGTTGCCGGCCTCAACCTCCTTCTCGCCCAGGATGAGCATGTAGGGCACGCGGTCGATGCTGCGGGCCTCGCGGATCTTGTAGCCGATCTTCTCGTCGCGGTCGTCGCAGACCACACGAATGCCGGCCTCCTCCAGCTTGGCGCACACCTCGTGGGCGTAGTCGCGGCTCTTCTCAGAGACGGGAAGCGCCTTGACCTGCACGGGAGCCAGCCAGGTGGGGAACTTGCCCGCAAAGTGCTCAATCAGAATGCCGATGAAGCGCTCGATGGAGCCAAAGCACACGCGGTGCAGCATGATGGGGCGCTTCTTGGTGCCGTCGGCGTCCACGTACTCCAGGTCAAAGTTGAGCGGCATCTGGAAGTCGAGCTGGACGGTACCGCACTGCCAGGTGCGGCCGAGCGAGTCCTCCAGGTGGAAGTCGATCTTGGGGCCGTAGAAGGCGCCGTCGCCCTCGTTAACCTCGTAGTCCATGTG
>USGN01000147.1 GCA_900554255.1 uncultured Collinsella sp.
AGCACATCGGCGAGCAGATCGCTCAGCGCGCTCAGGCCCACGCGGCAGGGCGTGCACTTGCCGCAGCTCTGGGTGGAGCACAGGTTGACGAGCGCTGCCGTAAACTCAACGGGACACGGGGCGAGCGAACTCACCGCCAGACGGCGTCCGAGCGCATCGTGCAGGTCGTCCATGACGGCCTGAGCGTGGCTGCGTTCCATTACATGCAGTCGAGCCATAAGATCCCCTCTCACATGGCAGCCCGGAGGCGAGGCCGGGCGAAATTGCTACACGCACAACACTGACCTAAAAAGTTGTTAGGTCTCCACGCAGTTCGGCAGGCGGCATGAAATGTCACCCTCAGCGGTGAAATAGAACATTACCGCAGATAAATGCCATATTTGATAAAACGCGTTACCAAACGACAATGCCCCGCCCACGCAATCACGTGGACGGGGCATTGCTCATGGTATGCGGCCAGCGACCCTGTTGCTTTTACTTAAGCTCGGGCCAGTAACCCTTGTTGGCCTCGATCATGTCGTCGAGAACCTCCTTGGCGACCTTCATCGACGGCACGGTCTTGTTGAGCGTAAAGGCCTTGAGCGCCTTCTCGTACGAACCCTCGATCGTAGCCTCGACAATGAGCTTCTCGGAGTTCAGCTGCTGCATCATGAGGCCCTGCTGGAACAGCGGAATGTTGTCGCGGCTGATGACCTCGGGGCCGTTCTTGCCAATGTAGGCAGGCAGCTCGACCATAGCGTCGTAGGGCATGTTGGGGATGGCGCCCTTGTTCTCGCAAATGACCAGGAAGCGCTGCTTGGTGTCGTTCTTCAGAGCGATAGCCAGATCGGCAATCCAGTCGCCGTGGCTGCCCGCATAGAACGTGCTCTCGTCGATCTCGCCGGTCTTCTCGTAGTGGTCGATGCCGTCGAAGAGGTTCTTCTCGCGCGTCTCCTCAACCTCGTTAGCACGGGTGCGCTCGGGGTTGGAATGCTCGACGAACTCCTTCTGCTGCAGGTAGTAGTTCAGATACGTGTTGGGCAGGTACTCCGGGAAGCACTCCAGGATCTCGTACTCGCCCTTCCAGACGTAGTACCAGCTGCCCTTGGTGTGGCGGTTCTGCTCGGGGTGCTCGTCGGTGGCCTCCTCGGGCTTCTTTGCCATGAGCGAGCCCATGCCCTTGAGGTAGGAATCGGGCAGCAGGATCTCATGCTCCTTGATGTACTCGCGCAGCTGCGGGAGCACCTCCTCGCCCTTGTGGCGGATCGAGGTGAACCAACCAAAGTGGTTGAGGCCAAAGTAATCGTACTCGACATCCTTCTTGTCGATATCGAGCGCGGCGCAAACCACGTCGATGATCGCGATCGGCATGTCGCAGATGTTGATGATGCGAGCGTTGGGACGCAGCACGCGGCAGCCCTCGGAGACGATGGCGGCGGGGTTGGAGTAGTTGAGAATCCAGTAGTCCTTCTTGGCGTACTTCTCAACGTCATCGATCAGCTCGACCATGGGGAAGATGGTGCGCATGCCGTAGGCAAGGCCGCCGCAACCGCAAGTCTCCTGACCCACGCAGCCGTGACGCAGCGGAATCTTCTCGTCCTGCTCGCGCATGGCGTAGCCGCCCACGCGCATCTGGGCAAACACGAAGCTGGCGTCGGTAAAAGCCGTCTTTTTGTCGGTGGTCACCGTGAGCTTGATGTCCAGGCCGAGGTCCTCGTGCAAAATCCAGTCCACGAGCACGCCGATCTTGCGCTGGCGCTCCTCGTTGATGTCGTACAGACGAATCTCGTCAACGTCGAGCTCGTCCTTGCGCAGGGCGATGGACTTGACGATGCCGGGGGTAAAGGTGGATCCGCCACCACACAGAGTAATGATCATTGTTTACTGCTCCTTCTCAATTGCGTTTTCGACCTTGTCGCGCATCTCGGCGACCTTCATGCCAAAGATGATCTGGATATTATTGCCGTTGCGGTTGATGCCGCTGTTGGGCACGTGGTTGATGAGGTCCTCATTGATGAGGTCCGGGTTCTTAACGTTCACGCGAAGACGCGTAAAGCAGTTCTCGAGCTCCTCGATGTTGTCCTTGCCACCAAGACCTGCGACCAGGTCGGCAATACCTGCATCGACGCCCTCTGCGGGAGCCGCGGCAACAGCGCCCTGCTTCACCGCGACAGACGCGGCGGCCTCGCCCTCGGCAACGGACTCGGCGAGCTCGGACTCCTCCTCGCGACCAGGCGTGTGGAGGTTGAGCTTCTTGATGAGGAAGGTGAAGAGGAAGAAGTACAGAGCGGCGTTGACGACTCCAAGCACCAGCATAACCGGCCAGTTGGTCTTGTCGACACCGAGGACCAGGTTGGAAACCACGATGTTGATGATGCCGCCTGCAGTCGAAGCGGGCACGGAGAGAACCTTGAGCAGAACCAGGAAGATGCCGGAAAGAACCGAGTGAACGACAAAGAGCACGGGAGCGGCAAAGACAAAGAGGAAGTCCATGGGCTCGGTCACGCAGGAGAGCACGGCGGTGATGATCAGCGGGATGATAACGGCTTTGGTCTTGTCCTTGTTCCCCTTGTAAGCGGTGACGATAAAGGCGAGACCGATACCGATGTAGGGCCACAGGTTGTTGAAGGTGTAGCTGTTGAAGTAGGTGCTATCGGAGAAGGGCTGGCCCGTCATTGCCATCTCGGCGACACGGATGGGATAGGCACCGGCGATAACCTGATCGCCCAGCGTCAGGGTGCCACCCACATCGGAGAACTGGAACGGGGTGTAGATGAGGTGGTGCAGACCGGTGGGAACGAGCAGCTTGTTGAGCATGCCGTAGATAAACAGACCGATGTTGCCCGACTCCTTAATGATGCCGGCAACGGAGGAGATGGCACCCTGAACCGGAGGCCAAACGATGCAGAAGCCAGCGCCCATGATCCAGGAGATGATGATCATGATCAGGAACGGAAAGCGAACGCCCGAGAACATCGAAAGGGCAATGGGGAACTGCTTGTTCGAGTACTTGTTGAACACGGCACCGGTGATGCAACCAAGAATGATGCCGCCAAACACGCCGGTATCGAGCACCTGAATGCCCATAACGGTGGCCTGGCCGGTTCCGGTAAGACCGAGCATGCCGCTCGCATCGGCAAGAGAGCCGGTGGCGTTGAGCACGATGTTGTTAGCCTGCAGGAACAGGAAGAACGACATCAGGGCAATCAGCGAGGCATGGCCCTTGTTCTTCTTTGCCATGGCGCCGGCGATGCCCACGCAGAACAGAATCGAGAGGTTGTTGATGATAAACATCAGCGACTGATAGACAACGGCGCCCACAAGCTGGAACGGACCGGAGCCCAGTACGGGGACCAAAGCGCAGATGGTCTTGTTGGTCAGAATGATGCCCACGATGAGCAAGATGCCGGCAACCGAGAGATACATCATCGGCTGGACGATCGACTTCGCGAACACCTCCAACGGCGCTTTGAAATTGAACTTCTTTTTTGCGGTCATAGCGGTACTCCCCTTCCTTTTCCGCAAATTAAGACAGATGTGCCCTGGACAAGACCGTGAGCCTTGCCTTATATCAATCGATGTGTGGGCACGTTATGCCTAGAGACCAGGTTCTCCAAGCAGGTTAACAATGTGATATGCGAGATAGCTCTTCTCGGCATCGGTAACGACAACGTTATAGGTAGACGACAAGTGGGCGGCTATGGCTTCCGCGCACGAGAATGCGCACGGATACGCCGTTTCATCGATTCGGAACAGCGCGTCTCCGTTGATTTGCCCGGCCGTAGGATCGAGCGCTCGCTGTGCGAAAAACTGCAGGTGACGAACGAAACGTTCGTAAGGCAGCGAGGTGTCATCGAGGGTCGTAGCATAGCGCTCGGAAACAATCGCGAGCACGTCGCGAACAAGCTGGACCGAAACAATCAGACGGTCAGAGCGCTGCGGCATGGTGGCGTTGACGATATGCAAGGTAATGAAACCCTGCTCTTCTTCGCTCATCTGGATGCCCATATACTCCTTGATAATCTGCAGCGCACGGCCCGCAAGCGCGTACTCCTTGCGATAGAACTGCTGGATCTCGAGCAGCA
>USGN01000148.1 GCA_900554255.1 uncultured Collinsella sp.
TTGAGGTTCATGGACCGTACGATCTGCGAGGGGACGTTGGGCGAAATGGTCTCGGATGCCGTCGCGGCAGTCGCTAAGAATTTGCGGCGAACCTCGACCGTCCAAGGCGTCTCGCGTGTCGACTCGCTGGAGATTCCCGAGGAGGTTCTGCGCGAGGCAATCGCCAACGCCGTAATCCATCGAGAATACGGGGATCGGTTCTGTGGACAATCGATTGCCGTCGACGTCTTTGACGATCGTGTCGAGGTGACGAATCCTGGCGGCCTTTACGGGGGAAAGACTCGCGAGAACTTGTTTGACGGCAGCTCCCGATGCCGTAACGCGACGCTCGTGAAACTCATGTCGATTGTTCCGCTGCCGGATGGCGCAGGTTCGCCGGCTGAGGGCAATGGCTCGGGCATCCCGATGATGATCGATGCCATGCGCGCGCATGGTCTGGCCGAGCCCCTGTTCTGCCTGGGATTCGATCGGTTCAAGGTCGTACTTTACCGTTCAAAGATCGAGCCGGTCGATCATGGCGGGGGCTTAATTGTGACGGCACTCAAACACTACGGCGAGCTGGGGACGCGCGAGCTGGCAGAGCACACAGGGCTCACAATTTCCCAGGTTAGGTCGCGCGTCAACGCGCTCATTGCTCAAGGCGAGCTTGAGCCCACGGCGCCGGCGACGAGCCGCAACCGCAAGTATCGACTGTCGGAGCGCGTGGGATAGATGCGTTAGTGGACGAGGCGACCCAATAATCGACCCTCGATTGGCGTCCATTAAGGTAAAGCGGTTGTTGCCCAGTCGACGGTGATGCTAAAGACTCGGCTTACGCCGGCATGGCCCCGAACCCGTCTATCAGGAACAGCCTAAGAACCAGCTTGATGGCATTTCCCGGTTTGACTTCGGCCGTGCCAAAGACGTGGCGCTCGGCGAGCTCGCTGCAGTATGCATAGATGTCGCGGATAAGGTCCGCGCCCGAGAGCGTAAACATGTAGCCTGCGTCCGAAAGCGCATTGGGCGCGGCAGGCAACTTGGCCATGTGGCAGAACGTTTGCAGGTCGGGCGCCATAACGTTCTGGTAGT
Organism: uncultured Collinsella sp.; assembly: GCA_900554255.1. Taxonomy (GTDB): domain Bacteria; phylum Actinomycetota; class Coriobacteriia; order Coriobacteriales; family Coriobacteriaceae; genus Collinsella. The sequence goes on from USGN01000148.1 coordinate 1,069, forward strand.
CGAGGTGGCCGTTGGCATCCTGCGCGGCAAGCTCCAATTGGCGCACAAAATCCAGCGCCGCCGCTAACACAAAGCTCGGCGTAGGCGCATTGACGTCCTGAGTGGTCGCCACAAGCCTGCCCGCCGCCTGCGTGACAAGCCAAGCGACCTCGCGCTGGCAACGCACGGCCTTGCGCGTAACCGGCTTGATGGACGAAGAAGAAACGCTTCCCTTAGGCGGATTCGAAACAGCCACAAGAACCTCCCATGAACAATCCGGCCCAACAAGCCCGGATGAAACACGTGCTACATCAGTATACAGGGGAGTGGGGTAGCGGGGTACAAGCACGCCAGCGGCAAACCGAGAGCATCAACGATGTGCCGATCGCGGAATGAGATCTCGTAATAATTGACTCTCGGCCATATTATTGAGGGGCATGACTCGCGTTCGTATGGTTGTAGGTGCTGGCGATGAACGACATTGACCTTGCTGTTCCGTTGATGGATGGACCAAGCTATGACCGCGCCTGCAGTCTCGTGCCTTCCGAATACGTTGAGGCATGGGAGTGGTTTCTGGGTGAGGAACAGCGCGGCGGCGTTTGGACCAGCCTTCCGCACCACACCAAGGAAGATAGCCCTCAGTATCAGTATCGTTTGAGAATTGGCTCGGACTTCTTTCCCGTAACGCGGGATTCAGGGATCTTCTGGCCGGGCCAGGATCGGGTGAAGCAAGATCCCAATAAGATCTTTGCGCTTTCGGTCCATAACTCTAAAAAGAGCTTCTACACCGATGTGCCTCCGCTCTATTTGGACGATGGTACGTGGGTCATTAAGTACTCGGTTCAAGCGCCGGGTACCGTTGGTTTTCGAGACCAGAATTACAACCGTAAAATGCTCAACTGCATGGAATGTGGCGTCCCAGTCGGAGTCATATTTGCAACCGAGGTGGGCTATAAGGTGCTCGGCCTTGCGTTTGTTGAGCGGTTCGAGCCCGAAAACGGATGGTTTGTTCTGCACGGTCCTGTTCATAAAGGCGGACCGGACCCTCGTTTTGCGCCCGACATGAGTTATCTGAAGCGCACGCCCGTCGATATTGAGTTTGCCGGACAGGGTGCGACCGACGACGAAAAGGTCCGCTATGCGTTAAGGCGCGAGCGATTGGGGCAGCAATGGTTCCGCAAGCAGCTCGTTGCCGCCTATGATGGCCGTTGCGCGGTGTCGGACTGCGGCGTCAGCGAAGCTCTGGAGGCTGCACATATCGAGAATTACTCGGGACCCAAATCGCAGGTTGCCAGCAACGGTATTCTGCTTCGGCGCGATCTTCATTCCCTATTTGATGCTCACCTGATTTCGTTTGAGCCTGTTTGCGGCGAATATCGGCTGTGCGGATCGTACCTGCTGGATAAGACCGACTACGCTTCCTTTGCGGGTGCGACGCTAAGGCAGCCGAATGAGCGTCAGTGGCGACCCGATACGGTGTTTCTTGAGGCCCATCGCATTGAGTTCGATCGCTCGGAAAAGAAGCGTGAAAAGGCGGGGCTTCTGCCGTATTAGCGTATTTGGCTTTGGCATTCTTTGACGATCGTGTTGTTTGATCGGATCGCGTGGCGATGCAATCTCGCACACGCCTGCCGGTGCATGCTCTTCCTGATTTGTATAGCGAGAGGGGAGCGTGTATGAGCTGGCGAGGCGATATTGCGATGGGGAAGTACGGAAAACTGCCGTGTGCCCTTATAGACAACAATATGTTTCCGAGCGTAGAGGTTGATTGCGGGTCGTTTGTCGTCACCTGCCCTTGCTGCGGCTCGCAAATACCGTGTCTCGACATTCGGTTTATCGATGCGCGCGACAGACTCAGCGACGAAGTGAGAAAACGGACAGGCGTTCATATGCCGGTGTATCCGGAGAAATGCCCTGTTTGTGGCCTCGATATCGTGTACGACGCCGGCGACGAGGGATAGGTGATGCGGAGGAGTTGGCTGTGAGTGTCTTTTGCCTCTACAAATAAATCCCCTCACCGAGTTGCTTGTGGAACTCGGCGTGATGGTCGCGTGCCCAGGTAAAGAGCGCCTGGTCAAAGTCGGTACGCGTGGCCGGGACGCCAAAGACGCCGGCAACTTCGACGCGTATAAACTCCAGTGCCGGCAGCTTGTTGATGGCAGTGAGGGCAAACGGGGACGAGGGCTCCTCGAACAGATAGCGGCTGCCTTGCAGCGCGTCGCAACTGGTGCACGTGTTGCCGAGCGACGGGGCTTTGGAGGCTCGCGCGCCTACGGGCTTGTAGCCGCAGCGCTTAGAAAGATAGTCGCGGATCTCGCCCGGCACGCAGCCAAGAGCGGGCACGATGGCGAGTGCGTTGGCGTTGGCCGTGTCGATGGCAATGTGCCCGGCTTCGTTGGGCGCGTGCGCGATGGCGATGCTCTCGTCGTTATCGGTTCGATAGGGAATGCCGAAGGCCGCGACTGAGGTCTCTTTGTGACACTTCCAGCACTCGCGCTTGCCCAGTACTAGATATATATACGGCGCTGAGGGGTCGGATCGGTCAACACCGGGCAGCCACTCGGCAAAGGGCTCGGGGTTGACGCCGCTGGGTACATGCCAGATCTTCTTGGTCCGGTCCCATTTGGCGCCCAGCGCCTTGGCTTCTTCTTTGTGCGAAAAGGGGACATCGAGCTCGGTGCGCATGGCGGCTCCTTGGTGCTGCAGGTGCAAGTGGCTCAAGGATACCGCAGGGCGCAGACATCGCGGCGTTTTGTCGAGAAGTTGCGGCTCGGATGGGTTCGAGACGCGTTGGTCTCGGCCTCGGTGGCTATTGGGGCGGTTTTGATTGACTGCGGAGTCAGCCGGGATAGGCACCTGGGTCGCTGACGCGGTTTTGTGTATGGGCAGGGTGGTTGTTTGGGCGGTTGGAGCTGCCAGCGGATTTGGCGGCATAAAACAAAACAGCCCAGAGACATAGCCTCTGAGCTGCGAACATTTGGTGGG
>USGN01000149.1 GCA_900554255.1 uncultured Collinsella sp.
TCTGGGTTGCCTTGTCTTTAAGGTCGATGCCAGCATCTTTGGCAATGCCCGCGACGGTCTCGCCCACCGTGGAGACAAACTCCGAGTTGATCTGCTCCTCGATGGTGTTGGCACCGGTATCGGTGACCTTGGGCGCAATGGCGCTCTTTTTTTCGTTGACGTAATAGGTGAGCTTGGGCTGATGGTAATTGCCGTCGAGCATCGAGACGAGATTGTCGGAGAAGTTCTTGGGAATCACGATGGCAGCATAGTATTCGCCACTTTCGACGCCCTCTTTGGCATCTGCCGCCGAGTCGACGAAGGTCCAGCCAAGCTGGTCGTTCTCCTTGAGCTGGTCGACCACCTTATCGCCTGCGTTAAGCTCGCCCACTAGGTCGTTCTGGGTGCCCTGATCGTTGTTGGCGATGGCGATTTTAATGCCCTGGGTATTTCCGTACGGATCCCAGTTGGCAACGATGTTGTACCAGGCATACAGCGAGGGAATGACGCACACGCCCAGGGTAACCACCAGGGCGACGGGGTTCATAAGCAGTCGCTTAATGTCGCGCTTAAATATCGCAAAGGAGACCTTTGCGTTGGATAGTTTGCTGCCGAGACTCACGCTTGGACCATCCATCCTGTCGTTGAATCGAATCGTACTATCGACAACCATTGTACGTAGACGCTTTAGTGCCTCGCGGCACAATGGTGCTGAGTTTTGCGGGTAGCAATATACTACGAAGATGATTTAACGTACAGTTGTACAGTATCTTAAATTCCCGCAGCTCCCAAAACCACAACCCGCACAAACTAGCAATCCGACTAGTCGTTGGGGACGTTCTTAAACGACTAGTCAAACAAGAACGTCCCCAATGACTACGTCGATGTTTTGGCAACGACAGCGAGCGGGTCGCATTTGAGACAAGGTGACGTGAAACGAAAGGGCGCTGACCTTCTGGTCGCGCCCTTGAAATTGAACGACAGATTGCCGCTTAGGGTCGTTTGCAGCGTCGAGCAGTTACGCGGTTTGGCAAAACCGCGTAACTACAAAGCTTCCAGCGCGTTGGCGATGCGCTTCATGGCGGCATCGGCGGATGCTTGGTCGGGCGCCTCGGCCAGCACGCGGATAACCGACTCGGTTCCGCTCTTGCGCACGAGCACGCGGCCCTCGCCTGCCAGCGCAGCCTCGGCCTCGGCGATGGCGTTCTGCACGCCCATATTCTCGAGCGCGGCGTCCTTGTCCGCCACGCGCACGGCAACCTGCGCTTGCGGCAACAGCTTGCACGGAGCCGTGAGCTGCGAGAGCGTCTCGCGCTCGGCACGAATCACTTCCATCACGCGCAGCGAGGTCATAATGCCGTCGCCCGTGCGCTCGATATCGCCAAAGATCGTATGGCCCGTCTGCTCGCCGCCCAGGCTGTAGCCGCCCTCGCGCATCTTGGCATACACGTGACGGTCGCCCACGCCGCTGGTCACGGCACTCAGGCCGGCAAGCTCCAACGACTTGATCAGGCCAAAGTTGCTGGCGATCGTCGGCACCACGGTACCGCCCGAGAGGCGCCCGTGTTTGTTTAGATACACGCCGCACACGTACAGGATCTGGTCGCCGTCGACCACGCGGCCGCGCTCGTCCACGGCCAGGCAGCGGTCGGCATCGCCATCGTAGGCAAAACCCACATCCAGGCCCTGCTCCACCACGTGGCGCTGCAGGCGCTCAATATGCGTAGAGCCGCAGTCGACATTGATGTTAAAGCCGTCGGGCGCGGCATTGATCACGCGCACATCGGCGCCCAGTGCGTCGAACACCGGCTTGGCCACCGAGGATGCCGAGCCGTTGGCGCAGTCGATACCGATCTTGACGCCCTGCAGCGAAAAGTTCGCGCTGGCGATGAGCGAAGCAATGTAGCGGTTGCGACCCTGCATGTAGTCCACCGTGGCGCCGATGTGGTTGCCCGTTGCCAGCGGCACCTCGCTCTTGCCATCGATATAGTCCTCGATGAGCTCCAGTACGTCCTCGTCCATCTTAAAGCCGTCGCTGTTGACTAGCTTAATGCCGTTATCGCAAAACGGGTTGTGGCTCGCGCTGATCATGATGCCGCAATCGAAGCAGCCTTCCACAGTCTGATGCGCTACGCCCGGCGTCGGGATCACATGCAGCATATAGGCGTCCGCACCGCTCGCGACCAGGCCGCTCACCAGCGCCGCCTCAAACATATAACTCGAGCGACGCGTGTCCTTGCCCACGATCACGCGTGCCTTGCGCTCGCGGTTGGCGCCGTAATACCAGCCCACAAAACGGCCAATCTTATAAGCGTGCTCTACCGTCAGCCCAACGTTGGCCTCACCGCGAAAGCCGTCGGTGCCAAAGTACTTCATGCGCTCTCCTTACAAAATAGGGGCGAACAGATTGCCTGTCCGCCCCAAAATGGTACTCGATTATCTGCGCTACCAGAAAAACCCTACGCCGACGCGCTGTCGCGAGCCGCCTGGCATGTAGGAGTCTGACGCAGCGTAAGCGGCTTGTCCCCCGCCTCGGCCGACGTGGTCAGCGTATACGTGATCGTCGTCGTCTCGCCAGCATGCAGGTCAACGGTGCCCGAATAGAAGGGGATTCCATGCCACGTAGCGGCGCCAAGACCAAACTGCGTGCCCTCAACCGTAAGGTCACTGATGTTGCCGCCCGTCGGGGCAAACAACGAGACATTCAGACGCTCGTCGTCACGCGCGGCATCGGGTGCGCTCGCCGCAACGTAGTCGGGCAGCTTGCCTGCCTCCTCCTGCGTCATGATGTTCGTCAGAGTAACGGTGATGCGATACGAGCACGTGCCGTCGCCGTTCTTGATGCCCTGGCCGATCTGCGTGTCGGCGTTCAGATACCAGTCGAGCTTGGAGAAGCTCAGGTTGTTAAAGTAAACGCCGGCAACAGGATCGGCACTCGGGTCATCCGGATCGGGCAGCGAAGCGTCAATGCCCGTCTCTTTGATGGCACTCTGCTCATCATCGTTTCTCATCCACGCGATCAGGCGGCCCTCTTCGGCACCGCGCTCAACGGCGCTGACAAGCTTCGTAACATCGACATCGCCGATACCGCCAAGGATCTTGTCGAAGGCAGCGCTGGCGGCGGATGCAAAGATGCCGTCAGACTCCTCGACCGGATAGTTCCAGTACACATCGTGCATGAGGACCTTTGCGGCGTTGGTGCCGTCGACAACCGTTCCGTCGGGCAGTGACACGTTACCGACCAGGCCCAGCAGATACTGCAGGAACACCGGGTCGATACCGATGACGCCATCAACGTCCTGTCCATACTGGGACTTCCACAGCGCGGCGACACGCTGCGAGTTGCGGGGCCAATCAGGCGAATAGGTATTGCCCGAGTTGTACAGGTTACTGTGGTTGCCGAACAGCGCCTCATCCTCTTCGTCGACGCTCTCGACTGCCTCATCCTCGCTGAGTCCAATGCGGGGAACAAACTCGCCAATCGACATCTGGCCGTCAGTGACCGAAATCAGGCCCTGCGAACCGCCAAAGCCGCCGCAAGCACGAATCTCGACGTTGTTCATGGCGTACATAAGGTAGTTGCGCGTCTGGCCGTTGGCGCCGAGCATCTGGGGAAGGACGGGGGCGACCTTCTCCGCCGCGTCAACCGCACCGTTGAGGGTGGCAAAGCCGTCCTTGGCCTTATCGACCAGCTCGGTCACCTGGGAAATATGAGTATCGCCAATGCCCTGGACCTTCTCGTTGGCGCTCTTGAACACCTTCGAGCTGCTGGAAAGCGAATCGGCGACCGCCTGCAGCGCGGACACGTTAATCATGCCGTCCTGGAACAGCTTGCCGGGCGTGGCCTGCGAAAGGTTGTCGGCCATGGGAACCAGCGCGTTGCTCGAGACATCGGACAGGGCGTCGATCATGGTGCGGGCTGCGTTGATGTCACTGCCATACACCGGGATAAACGATGCCGCCGTCCACAGCGGTGAGGCCGGTGAAGCTGAGCTTGCCGAAGGTCTCGCCGAGGAGGGAGAAG
>USGN01000150.1 GCA_900554255.1 uncultured Collinsella sp.
CGAGGATCCCGACGGCATCGACTACACCGTGCTCGAGCATGTCTACAACAAGAAGCGCTCCGGCCACGACAAGGGCGTCACGCTCGCCATGTACGTCGACGAGAAGCCCAATGCCACGTGGCACGAGGGTGACGGCCGCGGCGTGTGGCAGCTGCCCTGCGACATCGCGCTGCCCTGCGCTCGCGAGAACACGCTGCTGCTCGAGGACGCCCAGGCGCTCGTCGCCAACGGCTGCAAGGTGGTCGGCGAGGGCGCGAACATGCCCACGACCATCGAGGCCACGACCTACTTCCAGGAGAACGGCGTCGCCTTTATGCCCGGTAAGGCTGCCAACGCCGGCGGCGTGCTCGTGTCCGGCCTGGAGATGAGCCAGAACGCCGAGCACCTGTCCTGGACCTTCGAGGAGGTCGACGGCAAGCTCGAGCAGCTCATGCGCGGCATGTTCCACAACGTGGACGACACCGCCAAGGAGTACGGCGAGGAGGGCAACTTCGTCATGGGCGCCAACATCGCCGGCTTCCTGAAGGTTGCCGACGCCATGCTCGCCCAGGGCGTCTGCTAAATCTTCGCTCGATATAGCATGTGATGAGGCTCCCAGCTATCCGGCTGGGAGCCTTTTTCTATGGTGACGATGGCGGCGGCCCCTCGTTTGGTACACTTAAACGTACTGGACAAGTGAAGAGATGGGGGAGAACGTGCTCAAGTTCGGTACCTACGTCCGTGTTGGAAACGCGGCCGAAGCCTATGAGCTCTTACAGAAGAACCGCAACAACAAGATTGTGGGCGGTGGCATTTGGATGCGCCTGGGTTCGCGTCGCGTGGCGACGGCGATTGACCTTTCGGCCTGTGGACTCGATCAGATCGAGGAGACCGAGACCGAGTTTCGCATCGGTGCCATGTGTACCCTGCGCCAGCTCGAGCGCCATGTCGGGCTCAACGCGCTTGTCAACCATGTCTTTGAATTCGCCGTCCACGATATCGTGGGCGTGCAGCTGCGCAACACCGCCACGGTGGGCGGCAGCATTTACGGTCGCTTTGGTTTTTCGGACGTGCTCTCGGCATTTTTGGCGCTCGATTCGTATGTTGAGCTGACGGGTGCCGGCCGCGTGCCGCTCGCCGAGTTCGTTGACATGGGCTACGTGCGCGACGTTATTGAGCATGTCGTGGTCGTTAAGCACGATTACCGCGCAAGCTATGAGGCCGTGCGCAAGGCCGCGACCGACTTCCCCTCCTTAAACGTCACCGCCGCCTGGTGGAACAACAGCTGGCACGTCACCGTGGGCGCCCGCCCGCTGCGTGCGACCCTGCTGCAAGGCGAGGCATGCGGCCTGGTGAGCGAGCAGCCTTCCGAGGACGAGCTGCGTGCCCTCGCCGCGTCCGTGCGCGCGCTGAGCTACGGCACCAACCTGTGGGGCTCGGCTGACTACCGCCGCCGCATCTCGGCCCCGCTTGCCGTCCAGGCCGTGCGCCGCGCCGCCGGTATCGAGCTTTCTGCCGCGCTTGCTCGCGAGCTCGAGGGCGTGCAGATCCCTAAGTTTGCCACGGACGAGTATTCCTGCCGCCGCGTGCCCGGCGTCGATTCTAGCGAGGTGCGCTAATGGCTGCCAAACTCATCGATCTTTCCTTTACGCTCAACGGCCGCAAGGTCAAGGTTCAGATTGCCCCCGATACCATGCTCTTTGCGCTGCTGCGCGAGCAGGGCTGCGCGTCGGTGCGCTGTGCCTGCGAGACCACCAACTGCGGCCTGTGCACAGTGTGGCTCGACGGCGACCCGGTGCTGAGCTGCTCGGTTCCCGCCGCGCGCGTCGAGGGCCGCTCCATCACCACGCTCGAGGGCCTCAAGACCGAGTCCGAGGCGCTCGCCCGCGCAATGGCTGCCGAAGGCGCCGAGCAGTGCGGTTTTTGCGCCCCCGGCCTTATCATGAACGTGTTGGCGCTTGCCCGCGCCGCCAAGGAAGACCCGAGCCTCGTTGCCACGCGCGAGGAGCTGTCGCGCCAGCTTGCTGGTAACCTCTGCCGTTGCAGCGGCTACGAGAGCCAGCTGCGCGCCATCGTGCGCTTCCTCAATGAGTCCGGCGTGCAGGTGGGCTTCGAGATGCCCGAGCTGCCGGTCAACGACACCAGCTGTGACGGTGCCTCCTACAAGCAGATCACCCACAAACAGCCCAAGAAGGACTCGAAGGCCCTTCTTGAGGGGCGTCCCGTCTACACCGGCGATATGGTGCCCGCCGGTGCGCTCATCGTCAAACTCAAGCGCAGCCCCTATGCCCGCGCCAAGATCCGCTCCATCGATACGTCGCGCGCCCTGAAGGTGCCCGGCGTCGTGGGCGTTTACACCTACGAGGACGTGCCCAAGCGCCGCTTTACCATTGCCGGCCAGAGCTATCCGCAGCCGAGTCCCTATGACCGGCTCATTCTGGATAAGCACGTCCGCTTTGTGGGCGACGCGGTGGCCATCGTGGCCGCCGAGACCGAGGAGGCCGCCGACAAGGCGCTCAAGCTCATCAAGGTCGATTACGAGGTGCTCGAGCCGCTGCTCGACTTTACCAAGGCGCTCGATAATGACATCGTGGTCCACCCCGAGGGTGACGTGACCTTTATGTTCCCGCAGGGCGGTGACGTTCCGCGCAACCTGGTGTGCAGCGGTACCAGCGATTATGGCGACCTGGACGAGGCCTTCGCCCAGAGCGACATTGTCTTTACCCGCACTTACACCAGCCAGGCAACCCAGACCGCGCCGATGGAGACCTTCCGTGCCTTCGCGACCACCGACGCGTTCGGCCGCATTTCGGTGACCACCTCTACGCAGGTGCCCTTCCACGTGCGCCGCATGGTCGCTCAGTCGCTCGATATCCCGCAGTCGCAGGTGCAGGTCATTAAGCCGCGCATCGGCGGCGGCTTTGGCTCCAAGCAGACGGGCTGCTGCGAGATCTTCGTGGCGTTCGTCACCCAGCAGACCGGCCGTCCGAGCTACTGCTGCTATACCCGCGAGGAGACCATCACCGCGGGCAACTCGCGCCACCAGATGCAGATGACCGTTAAGCTGGGTGCCATGAACGACGGCACCATCACGGCCATCGACCTGCATACGCTGTCCAACGCCGGCGCCTATGGCGAGCATGCCACCACGACGATCGGCCTTTCGGGCCACAAGAGCCTGCCCATCTACAACCATGTGAAGGCGAGCCGCTTTAGCTGGGACGCCGTCTACACCAATACCAACCGCGGCGGCGCGTATCGCGGCTACGGTGCCACCCAGGGCCAGTTTGCCGTGGAGAGTGCCGTCAACGAGCTCGCCGACATGTTGCACATGGACCCCGCCGACCTGCGCCTTAAGAACATCGTGCGCGAGGGCGAGATCATGCCGCAGTACTACAACGAGAAGCTCAACGCCTGTGCGCTCGACCGCTGCCTGCTGCGCGCGATGGACATGATCGGCTGGCGTGACAAGCCGCTGGCCGTGGACCTGGGCGACCGCGTGCGCGCCCTGGGCTGCGCGCTCACCATGCAGGGCTCGGGCATCTCCAACGTGGATATTGCCGGCATCGACATGCGCCTGGAAGAGGATGGCTTCATTACCATCGGCACCGGCGCCACCGATAACGGTATGGGCGTCGACACGATCCTGGCGCAGATTGCCGCCGAGGAGCTGGGCGTTGAAAGCTCGCTCATTGTGGTGCGCGGCGTGGACACCGACGTGTCGCCGTTCGACGCCGGCTCGTACGCGAGCTCGGGCACGTACGTGACGGGTCTGGCAGCCAAGAACGCCGCGACCGAGCTGCGCGAGAAGATCTGCGCCAAGGCCGCCCAGATGTGGGACGTGGACGCCGCCGACGTTGTCTTCGACGGTCAGTATGTGCGCCTGTCCGACGAGCGTGCCGCGCGCGAGCAGAACCGCTACCTCACGCTGCGCGACTTTGCCAACCTGTGCGTCAAGAACATCGCGGGCGGCGACGCGCTTAC
>USGN01000151.1 GCA_900554255.1 uncultured Collinsella sp.
AATCTGTAACATCTAGCCGAGTTTTTCGGTCCTAACTGTTACAGATTAAGATGAACAGGATTGCTCTTTCCGAAGAATCTAAATCTGTAACACGTAGCCCGCTTTTGACCGTCTACCTGTTACAGACCGAGACAAACGGAGTAGGACCTAACCCCGTATGTCCCTAACAGTCGAGCGTTCGACCAACGTGCTCGGCACATGAATCGCCTCGATAGACGAGTTCTCTCCAATCGCCGCCTCAAACGCAAGCTTACCGACACCGCGCAAATCAAATCGCAGCGTCGTCAGCCGATTGTGAGGAACAAGTCCCTCGAGTGCGTCGTCGATACCAACCACGCTCACGTCGTCGGGCACGGACAGGCCCGCGTTCTCGAGCGCGGCGATAACACCCAGCGCCATCTGGTCATTTGCCGCAAGCACGGCAGTCGGCGCCTGCGACCCGCCGGCAAGCACCTCGGCGGCAATCCGCTCGCCCATGGCGTACCCACTGTCCGCACTCCAATCGCCACGCAGCATCGGAGCGGCATCGACATGAGCACGACCCAGCGTATCGCGCCAACCGGCCTCACGAAAACGCGAGGAAATCGAGCTTTCCGGACCCGCCACAAACCGCATATTCGAGTGACCATGTTCCAGCAGATAATTGGTCAACAGCTCGCACGAACCATACTGGTCGGAGTCGATCGTCGTGCAGCGCGGATGCGCATACATGGACAGGATGACCGTTCGCACTCCCGGCTGGGGAACAAACTCCTCAAAATCGGGAGCCATGCGGTTCATGTTGAGAATCATGCCGTCGACGGGTCGCTCGACCATGCGGCGCGAGGCATCGGCAAGTGCATAGGGCTTGTCGCCGCCCATCTCGATCATAGTGACGGCAAAATCGTGCTCGCGCGCCGCTTGCATGATACCCTCGAGCGTCGCCAGGTTACCGACACGTGTGATGTTGTACATGCACAGACCAATAGAACGATACGACCCGCCGCGCAACGCCGCTCCAGCAAAATTGGGACGAAAGCCCAGCTCTTCCATGGCGGCCAGCACACGCTTGCGCGTCTTTTCCGTCACGTTGGGCATACCGTTGACCACGCGAGACACAGTCTGGCGGCTCACGCCAGCGAGCGCCGCAACCTCTGCCGCGCTCGCCGAACGACCATTCCTTGTCTGCTGAGCCATGCCTTCCACGCTAACCTGCTTCCCAACTATTCCCCGCGCCCATGGCGCATCGTACATACATTGATAACGTGCTCATGATACCCGAGCCATATACCACAACATGAAAACTTCTGTCAATCAAAACCGCTTACCGAACAAATACAACCGTTCGCGACTGTTTGAAGTTGTTTTGTTTCTATACATCCCAGCCGGATGTTAACGTGCTCATTGTCAAATGTTCACGTGCTCATTTTGGTTCTAATCATTTTAAGATAGTGTTTATCGGGCTTTTTCACCGCTGAACGCCAACCAGGGAGCCTCCTGAGCGCAAACGAACAATATCGAACAGCGAGACGAGAGGGTGTATGCATATGTCTTTGCTAAACCGCGTACAGCAGCTGCCGAAGGGCTTTGTTTGGGGCGCCGCAACCGCCGCGTACCAAACGGAAGGTTCCACGAAGGTGGCAGGCAAGGGACGATTACCTTGTCGCCCAGGGTCGCTTTTTGCCCGACCCGGCCAGTGATTTCTACAACCGCTACGAGGAGGATATCCGCCTTTCTGCCGAGCATGGACTCAACGCCATCCGTGTGTCCATCGCCTGGACCCGCATCTTCCCCAACGGCGACGATGCCGAACCCCTCGCCGAGGGCGTTAAGCACTACCACGAGCTGTTCGCCTGCTGCAAAAAGTATGGCGTCGAGCCCTATGTGTCCCTGCATCACTTTGACTCCCCCGCCGCCCTGTTCAACCAGGGCGACTGGCTCAACCGCAAGACCGTCGACGCCTATGTGCGCTATGCCGAGTTCTGCTTCCGCGAGTTCCGCGAGGTCAAGAATTGGTTCACCATCAACGAGCTCATCAGCCTCTCGCACTCCCAATACATCCAAGGCAACTTCCCGCCCAACCATCACTTTGATGTGACGAGCGGCATCCAGAGCCAGCACAACGAGCTCGTTGCCCACGCCCGCGCCGTCAACCTGTATAAGGATCTTGACGAGACCGAGCACCTGGGCGGACGCATTGGCATGGTCAACGTCCTGACGCCGGCATATCCTGCCACCGACTCGCCCGCCGACCAGCACGCCGCCGACCTGTACAACGCCTTCTACACCGACTTCATCATGGACGGCGCCTTCCTGGGTCACTACTCCGCGCGCACCCTCTCACTCATCAACGAGATTCTGCGTGCCAACAACGCCACACTTACGGTTGAGGACAGCGACATGGAGGAGCTCGCCAAGGCGGCGCCCCGCAACGATATGTTCGGCCTCAACTACTATCAGTCGGCGTTTATCGCCGCCTACGATGGCGAGTCAACCAACAGCTTTAACGGCACCGGAGACAAGGGCACCTCGTGCTTTAAGTTTAAGGGCGTCGGGCAGCAGGTCGATATGCCGGGTATCCCCACCACCGACTGGGATTGGCTCATCTACCCGCAAGGCCTCTACGACACGCTCAAGCACATCAGCGCCACCTATCCCAACCTCCCCGTCATCTATATCACCGAAAACGGCCTGGGCCACAAGGACCCCGAGCCCGACGCAAACGGCATCGTCGCCGATCCCGAGCGCATCGACTTTGTCGACCAGCACATGGAGAAGGTGCTCCAGGCGCGCGCCGAGGGCGTCGACGTCCAGGGCTACTTTATCTGGAGCCTGCAGGACCAGTTCTCGTGGGCCAATGGCTATAACAAGCGCTACGGCCTGTTCTACATCGACTTCGACACGCAAAAACGCTACATCAAGCAGTCGGCACTCTGGTACAAGGAGCTCGCCGACACTATGGCGGACGCGCAGTAGCGCATCGCCTCGCTTTCCCCCGAGAAGGGAGCGGCCCTATGCGATACAAACCCAGCCGCCCCCCCTCTCTCCCCCTGGGACCGGCCCCGCCTGCACCCGGGCTTTTAGCAAGCGGGAGACCATATAGGTTTTCAACGTCCATGCCATTAAGATTTCATGCAAAGAGGAGCGTGAACTATGGAATCGATCGTTAAGTTCTTGGAGAAAGGTCAGCCGTACTTCGACAAGGTCTCTAAGAACATCTACCTTCAGGCCATTAAAGACGGCTTTTTGGCAGCAATGCCCATCATCCTGTCTTCTTCTGTCTTCCTGCTTATTTCGACCCTGCCGGGCGTTGTCGCCACGGTCGGCGGCTTTACGCTGCCCGACTGGTGGAACGTCGACGTCGTGAACTTCTGCAACAAGGTTTACAACTTCACGATGGGCGTCGTGGGCATCATGGTCGCCGGCACCACCGCAAGCGCGCTGACCGGCTCCAAGAACCGCCGCATGCCTGCCGGCAAGGCCATCAACGCCACGAGCACCATGGTCGCCGCCATGTGCGCTATGCTCATCTTGGCCGTTACCCAGACGAGTGCCAAGATCGACGGCGCCGATGTCTCGGTGTTCTTTACCGACAACATGGGCACCAAGGGCCTGCTGAGCTCCTTTGTCGCCGCATTTGCCACGGTCAACATCTATGCCTTCTGCATTAAGCGAGACATCACCATCAAGCTGCCCAAAGAAGTCCCCGGCGCCATCGCCCAGAACTTCCGCGACATCTTCGCCTTCAGCTTCTCCATCCTGTTTGTCGCCGTCATCGACGTTATCTGCCGCACCTGCTTGGCCGTCCCGTTTGCCAACGTCATCTCCACGCTGGTGAGCCCGCTGTTCGCCGCTGCCGATTCCTACGCCGGCCTCGCCCTCATCTGGTTCATGATCCCGCTGTTCTGGTTCATGGGCATCCACGGCCCCTCGGTCGTTAAGCCTGCC
>USGN01000152.1 GCA_900554255.1 uncultured Collinsella sp.
ATGCCGTCGAGCAGACCTGGTTTGGGGCGCTTTTTGCTACGGCGCTTAGGTGTGCGCTTGGGCTTGGTGGCGGGTTTGTCGGCTGTGTTGGGCGTGGCGTCATCGGCGGAGCTTGCCTCGAGCCGGTCTTCCTTCAGCTCAATCAGGGCATCAATGAGCCCCTTGTCGGCGGGCATCCATTCCACCGTGGCAAGCGAGGTACGCGGAATCCAGCGGATATCGAGCTGGCGGTCGTGCTTCTGGGGTTCATCGGATTCATCGGCGAGCGAGCAGTAGTAGCACTCCATGGAGAGATGGAAATCGGGGTAGTCATACTCAACGGTATAGAAATCGCGCAGGTTGGTGACTTTTACCTGCAGCTCTTCCATGAGCTCGCGGCGTACGGCGTCCTCGGGCGTCTCGCCGCGCATGAGCTTGCCACCGGGGAACTCCCAAAGTCCCTGCATGTCGCCATAGCCGCGCTGCACGGCAAGCAGCTCGTCAGATCCTTCCTTGCGAATGATCCCAGCGGCAACATGAACAGTCTTCAACAGGAGTCCTCTCTCAACATCAACACGTGGCAGGGTAGCTATCCGTACCTTACACAACGGTAAGGCAAGCGTAAGCCATATCGATGGTAGCCGACTCGTCTTCTTGCGACTATAGATGCCGTAGACTAATCGCAAGAAAGGACTCGGTATGCAAACCACGCACATGGCGACCCCGGTACTGGAGGTCGCGCATCTCGAAAAGGTATATGGAGCGCTGGGCAACGTGACCCGCGCGCTCAATGACGTCAGCTTTACCGTCAACCGCGGCGAATTTGTTGGCATCATGGGCGCTTCGGGCTCGGGCAAGTCGACGTTGCTCAACTGCGTGTCGACCATCGATAGCGCCACAAGCGGCACCATTCGCATAAACGGGCAGGACGTTACGCGCATGAAGCAGGCCAAGCTCTCGCAGTTCCGCCGCGAGGAGCTCGGCTTTATCTTCCAGGACTCCAACCTGCTCGATACGCTCACGGCACGCGAGAACATCGCCCTGCCGCTCACTTTCGCCCGCACAAACTCGGCAGAGATTTCGACTCGCGTGCAGGATGTGGCAGCGCGCCTGTCCGTGAGCCAGGTGCTCGACAAATATCCCTACCAGATGTCCGGCGGCCAGCAGCAGCGCGTTGCCGCCTGTCGCGCGCTCGTCACCGACCCCACCATGATTATGGCCGATGAGCCCACCGGCGCCCTCGATTCCAAGAGCGCTCGCCTGCTGCTCGAGAGCCTGGAGGCCCTCAATCGCCGCCTGCGCGCCACCGTGCTCATGGTCACGCACGACAGCTTTGCCGCCAGCTACACGAGCCGTGTGCTGTTTATCCGCGACGGCAAGATCTTCACCGAGCTGCGCCGCGGCGACACCGACCGCCGAGAGTTTTTCGACCGCATTATGGAGGTCGTTGCCATGATGGGCGGTGAGGGCTCCGATGCTCTGTAAACTCGCTTGGGGCAACGTCCGCCGCGCCGGCCGCGACTACCTCGTCTACCTTTTGACGCTCACCCTGGGCGTCACGGTCTTCTATGCCTTTAACACCATCTCGATGCAGGTCGACATCGCCGGCATCGATGAAAAGGGCTTGGCGCAGGTTATGGGCAGCATGCTCGGCGGCCTGACGTACTTTTTGGCCGGTGTCATGGCCTTTTTGATGGTGTATGCCAATAACTTCATCATGAAACGCCGCAAGAAGGAGTTTGGCCTGTACCAGGTGCTCGGCATGGGGCGCGGGCGCGTCGCCACGATCATGGCGCTCGAGACCGTGATAGTATCGGTCGTGGCCTTTGTCGCCGGCATTGTGCTGGGCGTGGGACTCTCCCAGCTCATGACGTTCTTTACGGCCTCGCTCTTTAAGACACAGATCGCCAATTTCCACTTCTTTTTCTCGGTGCATGCGTTCAATCTGACCCTTGCCTGCATGCTCGTAATGTTTGTGCTCACGCTACTGCTGAACCTTCGCGCCGTGCGTCGCACCAAACTCATCGAGCTTATGGGTGCCGAGCGTCGCAACGAGAGCATCAAGACACGCAACCCCTGGATCGCGATTGCCATCTTTGCCGTGGGCGTGGTGCTTGTGGGCGTGGCCTATTACCGTCTGCTACGTGATGGGTTCCCGCTAACCGCGACGGACAGCAAGCTGCAAGAGGCCATGAACCAGTTTGGTATTACGACCGCTATGGTTACCGTGGGCACCTTTGCCCTGTTCTGGGGACTCTCGGGCATGCTCATCAAGCTGCTGCAGAGCCTGCGCGGCGTGTATTGGCGCGGCCTCAACATGTTTACCGTGCGCCAGCTTGCGGCCAAGGTCAACACGGTGTGCTTTTCGATGGGCGTCATCGCGATGCTCCTGTTTTTGGCCATCACCTCGGTGACGTGCGGTATGTCAATTGCCAACGTGATGAATGAAAACCTGGAGCGCTATAACCCTGTTGACGTGTCTCAGACGTATGTCTATTACACGCCCGATACGCTCGACTACTACAAAGAATATGTCAATCCGTCTGAAGCCGACCGCATGGTGCTAGCCGATACAACGGTCGATTTGTACCCTGCATGGCACGGCAAGAGCAAGTCGGCGGACAACAACGACGAGACCGGCAAGAAGGTCGATATCGCCGATGTTGCCGGTGAGCATGTGCAGATCGATTCGTATCTGAGTTACCCATTTGGCGGCTCGAATCCTTCGGTGACCCCAAGTGAGATGTGCAAGATCATGGGCGAAAAGCTTCCCAAGGCGTTCGGGGGTAGCAATGCCGATACGATGGGTCTGTTTGTGACGCCGGCGAGCCAGTACAACAAACTGCGCCAGATGATGGGCGAGGAGCCGGTGAGCATTGGCCGCGACCAGTACCTGCTTACGTGTGATATGGGCGGTGAGCTGGGCGACCTGTACACCAAGTACATGGCCGGCGGCCATACCCTCACCTTGGGCGGGCATGAGCTCAAGCCCGCAACCGATAAGTCGGACAAGGACACGGCGGCCATCGCCAACTCGGCGATGGGCAGTAATCCGGGTACCGTCGTCGTTGCCGACGAGCTGTTGTCCCAGCTTAATCTGCAGCCGTATTCCAGTAGCCTGCTCGTTAACTACAAACAGGGGATGGATACGACCGAGGCAGACGAGAGCATTAAATACACTCTGCTCGACAATCTGCTCGTTGACGGCAAAGAGCCGGGGTCGTGGGGAATCTTTATCACACGCTCCGAGATGTACACGCAAGCAGCGCAAATGAACGGTCTTATTAGTTACCTAGCCATTTACATCGGCTTTGTATTGGTCGTTGCATGTGCGGCGATTCTGTCGATCCAGCAACTCTCCAACGTGGCCGACGGCAGTCGCAGCTATCGTGTGCTGGCGCAGATTGGCTGTGACGACCGCCAGATTCGCCATTCGGTGATGGCGCAGCAAGCGGTATTCTTCCTGTTCCCGCTGGCAGTGGGCCTGGCGCACTCCTTTGTGGCACTTAAGGTGATCATCGAGCTGGTGAGCATATTCGGAAATATGAGCATCGGCGGCACCGTGGGCCTCACCTGTGCAATCTTCCTGGCAGCCTATGGCGGATACTTCCTGGTGACCTACCTCATGAGCGCCGGCATGGTGCAAGCTGCCATCGCCACCCGCTATAGCGAATAACAAACGGGCAAAATCGTCGCAAAATCAGAGGCATATGACCGCCGCGAAGGGACTGGGGCCCTCTCGCGGCGGTTATTTTGCCTATCTGGTGCGTTTCGGATGCAAGTGAGTAGATTTTTTTGAACTTGCCGAGCACATCGCGACAAATGATCGATATAACCGACGCTCCTATAAGTTGTCAAGAGGCAGTTTGCGGGAGCGTTCTCTCCAAT
>USGN01000153.1 GCA_900554255.1 uncultured Collinsella sp.
GCGCCGTTTAGGACGAACCCTCGCCAGGTTGCACTCGTAAGCTGGGCGGGTCTGCGCGGAGCAGCTTCGGTCGTCTTTAGTCTCTTTGCCGTGGTGGCCGGCGTTCCCGGCGGACACGACCTATTTGACCTGGTGTTTGTGATTGCCGTGTCGAGCATTGTGGTGCAGGGCTCGCTGCTGCCGGCGGTGGCGAAGAAGCTCGATATGATCGATGCGACCGGCGACGTGCGCCGCACCTTTAACGACTACCGCGACGAGGACGGCATGTCGTTTGTAAAGCTCAAGGTGGGTGCTGGCCATCCGTTTGCCGAGCGCTCGCTCGCCGATATTGGCAGCGCGACGGGCATGCTCGTGGTCCTGGTGCTGCGCGACGGGGCGCACCCGGTGCTGCCCAACGGCGATACCGTGATCCAGGAAGGCGATCTGCTGGTGATGGCCGCCCCAACGTTCGAAGAGCGTGCCGAGGTTACGCTACGCGAGGTCACCGTAACGCCCCATGGACGTCTGGCCGGTCAGCGCCTGCGCGACGTGCCGCAGGGCAAGCACCCGTTTATCGTGGTAATGCTCAAGCGCGACGGCCAAACGATCATCCCCGACGGCAACACCCTCATATACGCCGGCGACGAAGCCGTCATCGCCACGCTCGCGTCGTAGCGGGCAGGAGGTAGCTAATTTGCGACGAAGAGATCAAGCGCCTAGAAAGCCTCATGCCTTCGCTCGCAGATTTGGATTTGCCTGAGGAGTAAAGCACCCCTCCCCCATGTAACCATCCTGTAAATCATAGCGGCGCACTCGGGTTTTGCTGTGATGCGGTCGCGCCTAGCGCTCCACTGTGCTAAAGTATCCCGAACGTTCAAACGACTACGAGGGAGACTAGAAGATGGCACGTGTGCACAACTTCTCAGCTGGCCCGGCCGCGCTGCCTACAAGCGTGCTCGCCGAGATCGCCGACGAGATGATGGACTACCGCGGTTGCGGCATGTCCGTGCTCGAGATGAGCCATCGATCTAGCATGTACCAGCAGATTATCGACGACGCCGAGGCAACCCTGCGCCGTCTGCTGAGCATCCCGGACAACTACCGTGTCCTGTTTTTACAGGGCGGTGCCACGCTGCAGTTTGCGGGCATCCCCATGAACCTCATGCACCGCGGCCGCGCCGGCTACATCGTGACCGGCAACTTTGCCAACAAGGCATACAAAGAAGCCGCCAAGTACGGTGAGGCCGTGCTGCTCGCGAGCTCCGAGGACACCAACTTCGACCGCATCCCCGACATGGCCGACATCAACGCGTACATTGCCGCCGAGGCCGCGGGCGACGGGCTCGACTACGTCTACATCTGCCAGAACAACACCATCTTTGGCACCATGTACCACGAGCTGCCCAGTTGTGGCGATGTGCCGCTGGTCGCCGATGTCTCGAGCTGCTTCCTGTCGCAGCCGCTCGACGTTGAGCGCTACGGGCTCATTTACGCCGGAGCGCAGAAAAACGCCGGCGCCGCGGGCGTGACCGTGGCCATCGTGCGCGACGACCTCATCGCAGATGGCCCCGCCTTTGCGCAGACGCCGCAGTACCTGGACCTTAAGACCCAGGCCGCCAAGGGTTCCATGCTCAACACGCCCAACACCTTTGGCATCTACGTGTGCGGCAAAGTGTTCCGTTGGGTCGAGCAGACCGGCGGACTTGCCGCCATGGCCGAGCGCAACTGGGCCAAGGCCAACCTGCTCTACGACCTGCTCGAGCACAGCGTGCTGTTCCATGGCACCACACAGGCCGACAGCCGCTCCATCGCCAACGTCACCTTCCGCACCGGCGACGCCGAACTCGACGCGGCCTTTGTCGCAGGCGCGGCAGAGCACCAGATTCAAAACGTCAAGGGCCATCGCCTGGTGGGCGGCATGCGCGCTAGCGTCTACAACGCCGTAACCATGGAAGATGTGCAGGCACTGGCCTCGTACATGAAGGACTTCGAAGCGCAGCTTAGTTTGAGCCCGCGATCTAACTAGCCCGCAACGCGCGGGCCGATCAGCCATCTCAGACCACCCTGTATAGATCAAAACCTGCTAAGGAGTTTTCCATGCGCAAGATTAAAACCATCGATGACATTACCAAGGACGGCAAGGTCGAGTTTGGTGAGGGCTACGAGTTTGTGAGCACCGCCGAAGAGGCCGACGCCATTCTGATGCGCTCGACCGACCTGCACGGCTACGAGCTGCCCGAGGGCATCCGCGCCATCGCCCGCTGCGGCGCCGGCGTCAACAACATCCCCGTCGAGGAGTACGCCAAGAAGGGCGTCGTCGTCTTTAACTCCCCCGGCGCCAACAGCAACGCCGTTAAGGAGCTCGTCCTAGGCATGCTGGTGCTCTCGAGCCGCGGCGTGGTGCAATCAATGAACTGGGTGCGTGACAACGCCGACGACCCCGAGATTCAGGTCGATGCCGAAAAGGCCAAGAAGGCCTTTGTGGGCCGCGAGCTCAAGGGCAAGCGCATCGGTGTCATCGGCCTGGGCAACGTGGGCTCCAAGGTCGCCAACGCCTGCGTCGATCTGGGCATGGACGTTTACGGCTACGACCCGTTCATTTCCGTCGAGCACGCGTGGGTGCTGAGCCGCGAGGTGCAGCGCGTGGGCACGCTCGAGGATCTCTGCCGCGGCTGCGACTACCTCACCGTGCATGTGCCCAGCAAGGCAGACACCATCGGCATGATCAGCACCGAACAGATTAACCTGCTGGCACCGGACGCCGTGCTCATCAACTACGCGCGCGAAACCATCATTGACGAGGACGCTGCCCTGCGCGAGGGCAAGCTCAGCTGGTTTAGCTGCGACTTCGCCACGCCCAAGACGGTCAAGATGCCCAATACGTTTATCACCACGCACTCGGGCGCCGGCACCGGCGAGGCCGAGGCCAACTGCGCCGACATGGCCATCAGCGAGCTCAAGGATTACCTGGAGAACGGCAACATCGCACACAGCGTCAACTACCCCGCCTGCAGCATGGGCAAGGCGCGCGCTGCAAGCCGCATTGCCTGCCTGCATGCCAACGTGCCCAACATGATCGGCCAGATCACGGCCATCCTGGCCAAGGACAACGCCAACGTGCAGCGTATGACCAACGAGTCCGCCGGCGAGAACGCCTACACCATGTTCGACACCGACGAACACCTAGACAGCAGCACCATCGAGGCGCTCAAGCAGATTCCGTCGATGTATCGCGTGCGCGTAATCAAATAGCGCCGGCTGATCTGACGGGCAGTTCCCCATGTGGCCTGCCCGTCACTGACATTGAATGCCCGCGGGGACGCCTTTCGCACGAGAGGCGCCCCCATTTTTGTGAGCGCTCCATTAAATGCACTGAGCCGCTTCTTGGCATACAATCTGTATGTTGACCTAACTATCTGTGAGGTGCCTATGGTTGATACAGATTTTGCTTGGCGGCTTACGCAAGGGCTCGTGCGGATCGACAGTTCAGACCCGGGTGCGTATGAGGACGAGATTGAGCGCTATATCAAAGCGTTGGTTGAGGAACGGTTGGCGCAGCTGAGCTATCCGGTACTCGATGCCGTGCAGATTGCAGAGCACGAAGTACTCCCCGGACGCCGCAATCTAATGGTCACCGTGCCGGGCCAAAGCGACGAGCCACGGCTCGTCTACATCTGCCATTTGGATACCGTCACCTTGGGCGATGGCTGGGACGCGGACATTCCGCCGCTCGGAGCGATCGTGCGCAACGATAAACTCTACGGCCGTGGTGCCTGCGATATGAAGGGTGGCCTGGCCTGCGCCATTGCCGCACTGGTCCATACGCTCGAGCGCGTGGCGGCAGAAGGCGAGCTGCCCCACCGCGGCTTTTCA
>USGN01000154.1 GCA_900554255.1 uncultured Collinsella sp.
AGTTGTTGTTCTTGCTCAGGTTTTCGATGGCAGATTTAATGGCGTAGGCCAGAACCACGCCGATAATCTGCGTCACCGACGTGATGAGCTGTGTCACGCTCTGGTTGAGCGACTGACCCAGCGTATCGACGTCGTTGGTGATGCGGCTGAGCACGTCTCCCTTGCTGTGGCCGTTGAAGTAGCTCATCGGAACGACAGCGATCTTGGCGGCGATCTCCTTGCGCATGCGATAACAAATCTTTTGCGTGACGCCGGTCATGAGCCAGCCTTGGATCAGGCTGCAGACAGAACTCGCCAGATACAGACAGAGCAAAAAGCCGAGCGTCTTGGCGATCCAGGCAAAGTCGACATCGCCGGTGCCGTTGACCTTGGCAACCAAGCCCTCGAACAGTTTGGTGGTAACCTGGCCGAGCACCTTGGGCCCCACAATGTTAAAGATGACCGAGCACACGGCAAAGGCGACGGCGGCAAACACGGCAATCTTGTGCTGGCCGATATAGCCGAGCAGCTGCCTCATGGTGCCCTTAAAGTCCTTGGCCTTTTCGCCGCGACGCATGCCGCCCATGCGGCCCATGGGTCCACGCTGACGGGTGGGCTTGGGAATTTGGGTCTTGGTCTCGTCTGCCATTAGCGCTCGCCTCCTTCCATGACGGCTGCAATTTCTTCTTGGGTAAGCCCCAGCTCCTCGGCGGAAAGCTGCGACTGTGCGATCTCCAGATACGCCGGGCAGCTGCGCAGCAGCTCCTCGTGCGTGCCGGTGCCCACTACGTGACCGTCGTCGAGTACAATGATCTGGTCGGCGTGCATGATGGTCGCGATGCGCTGGGCTACGACCACGAGCGCGGCGTCGGTAACGTTTTTGGCCAGCTCCTCGCGTAGGCGCGCGTCGGTCTTGTAGTCGAGGGCACTAAACGAGTCATCGAACACCACGACCTCGGGCTTTTTGGCCAGGGCGCGGGCGATGGCCAGGCGCTGGCGCTGACCGCCCGAGACATTGGAGCCGCCCTGGCTGATGGGGGAGTCGTAGCCGCCCTCGCGCTCGGCGATAAAGTCCTCCGCCTGGGCGACGCGTGCTGCCTGGCGCATATCCTCGTCACTCACCATGTCGCCGGCAAACTTGAGGTTGCTCTCGACGGTACCCGAGAACAGACGACCCTGCTGCGGAATATAACCGATGCGGCGGCGCAGCTCGGAAAGGGTCATGTCGCGCACGTCGATGCCGTCGAGCGAAATGCTGCCGCCCGTGACGTCGTACAGGCGCGGGATGAGCTGCACAAGCGTGGACTTGCCCGAGCCCGTGGAGCCAATGATGCCGAGCATCTGGCCGGCGTGCGTGGTGAAGTTTACACCGCTAATGACGTCGGCGCGGGCATCGGGATACTGGAAACTCACGTCACGGAAGGTGAGCTCGCCGCGCGGCGCGCTGGCAGCGGGCAGTTTGGGCGAGGTGGGGTCGTTGATGCTCGTGGGGCAGGTGATGACCTCTTCCACGCGCTCGGCTGCGACCTCGGCACGGGGCAGGATAACCGAAACCATGGTGAGGATCATAAACGCCATGACGATCTGCATGGTGTAGGAGATAAACGCCATCATGTTGCCGACCTGCATCACGCCGTCGGACACGCCCTGCGCGCCAAACCACACGATAAGCACGGTGATGCAGTTCATGACGAGCATCATGAGCGGCATCATAAAGCTCATGGCGCGGTTGGTGTAGAGCTGCGTGGTCATCAGGTCGAGCGAAGCCTTGTCAAAACGCTCGAGCTCATGTTCCTCGCGGTTGAACGAGCGGATGGGCATAAGGCCGTCGAGCAGCTCGCGGGCGGTAAGGTTCACGCGGTCCACAAAGCTCTGCATCTTTTTGAACTTGGGCATGGTGAGGCCCATAAGCACGCCGACGACGGCCGAGACCGCGATGATGGCAACGGCGATGGTCCACTCCAGGCCGGTATGGTTAGCCAGGACGCGCATGACGGCGACGATGCCCATGACGGGGGCCATCAGACACATGCGGATAAACAGGGTTGCAGCCATCTGGATCTGCTGAATGTCGTTGGTGCAGCGGGTAATGAGCGAGGCCTGGCTAAACTTGCCCACCTCGGCCGGCGAGAAGTGCATAACCTTGTTGAAGGTCTCGCGGCGCAGGTCGCGGGCGATGGAGCAGGCGGTGCGCGAAGCCACGGCACCGGTCAGGATGGTGGCGACGAGCGACACCAGGCACAGCCCAAACATCGTGGTCGCCATGCGGACCAGGTAGGCGTTTTGCACGTCGGCGGGGTCGATGCCCTGTGCCTTGTACTCGTCCTGTACATAGCTCACGGCGCGCTGGGTCACGATGGAGCCCGACATGGAGCCCATTTTGTCCGCCATTTGGTTGGCGCCCTCGACGAGCTTGATTTGGTCTACCAGACCGCCCTCGACACCCAAGCGTAGGCTCTTCATGGTGATCTTACCGCCGTCGGCATCAATCTGTTTTTGCATGCTCTGCGCGGCTGCGGCCTTCTGCTGCATCTCGGCGAGTTGCTCGGGCGTCATCGCCGCCATCTGCTCGGGCGTGGGTATGGCCTGGGCGCCGCTGTTGTCTTTCTCACCGGACGTGCCCATCATGTCACCCATGGAGTTGGCGTCAATACCCTGGTTGAGCGAAAGGACGACGGTCTCGGGCAGACTCATGATATCGGCGAGCTTGCTGCCGTCGGCGCGCTCATCCTCGGTTCCCTTGTACGTGCGAATCCCGTTTTTGTCTGCCTTGCCAAACGCAGCTTCTACCGTCTTGGCGTCCTTGGCGCTCATAAAGAGTTCGAGGTCGTCGAGCGATTCGGCGCGAATGGTGTCGGGCACGGGCGAGGCGATGCCGCCTTGCTGCACGCCCACGTCGACGATGTCGCTCATATAGGTAGGCAGCGCCAGATCGGCGTTGCAGCTGATTACGATAAGTACGATAGCTGCGAACAGTGCCAGGATATGTTTTTTAAAGAGCTTGAGAATCCTCACTCGGCATCTCTCCTTTCTTGATTGCGGTCGATAATTTCGTTGGCACGTCTAAGAAGGCGCACCATCTCTTGGGTATCTGTTTCGCCGAGCTGTTCGAGGAAAGCCGCGGTGCGGTCCTCGAATTCCCGGCGTTTGATTTCGAGATCCTGGAATCCCTTGTCGGTCACTATGACGTGTACGCGACGACGGTCGGTCTTTGAGTGCTCACGCTCAACCCAGCCCTTGGCTTCGAGAGCGCGTAGGATATTGGCAATGCGGGCGTTCGAGACCCAGGCGCGATCAGCGAGTTCGCTCGGCGTGAGCGAACCGCCGGCGAGTATGAGGGCGCGCATGACGGCCATCTCGCCGCCGAGGGCTTTGTCCGCAAAGCGCGAAATGCGCTGATGCATGCTGCCGAACTCGGTAAGGAGCTGGCGCCCAAGTTCACGGAAATCGGTATCTTCCACCGAAAACCCCTAACACTAGAAACTATTTTCGGTGAAAGATGATACCCCCATACGCGGGCCTCATACAGTGGGCAATATTAAGAGCTCATTAAGACTTAAAATAATTCAATTGCTGAAGCGTTTTAAAGAACTATTATGCCCGCGGTTAGGCGAGGGGTTGTCACCACCATGACGACTGGGACTCATATAATCGCCACGTGCGATGCTCCAACTTCCCGCAAGGAGACACCTTACATAAAGGGGGATGGAGTCATGGCATTTGACTTCACGGGCAAGACCGCGATTGTCACGGGCGGCACTCAGGGCATTGGCCTCGAGATCGCCAAGGGCATCGTCGCGGGCGGCGGACATGTCGCGCTCATCGCAAGGAACGCTGCTAAGGGCGAGGCCGCAG
>USGN01000155.1 GCA_900554255.1 uncultured Collinsella sp.
CGTTTCCATTACGGCCGAGCACGTTCAGACTCGCGAGGTCATCGAGCGCGTGATCGCCGAGGTTTCCGCCGAGGAGGGCGTCGAGCTCAACATTCCCGTGGGCACGATGCTCGAGCTGCCGCGCGCCTGCATGGTCGCTGACGAGATCGCCCATCACGCCGACTTCTTCTGCTTTGGCACCAACGACCTCACCCAGACGACCTTCGGTTTCTCGCGTGACGACGCCGAGGCTAAGTTCATCCCGCTGTACATGCATAAGAAGATTCTGAAGGACAACCCCTTCGAGACCATCGATACGGCAGTACTCGAGCTGGTACGCATGGCCGTCGAGAAGGGCCGTGCCACCAACCCCGACATGCACTTTGGCGTGTGCGGCGAGCACGGCGGCGACCCCAAGTCCATCAAGGGCCTGTTTAACGTGGCCGACGTGGACTACGTGTCCTGCTCGCCCTACCGCGTGCCCCTCGCACGCCTGGCTGCCGCTCAGGCCAAGCTCGAGGCCAAGCGTTCCGCCTAACGTTTTGGGTTTAGACGCCTAGCGTAGCCCCCCCTCATGCCGCCCGTCTCATTCGTGAGACGGGCGGTTGTCATGTGCGGGTTTTGTCTTTTTGTCTGCGTAAAAAATTGTTCTTGCAGCAGAAACCCGCGCGTGTATACTCGAATACGTTTGTTCAACTACGTGCCGGCCAAGGTGGTACGGCACCTCTAGAAGAGTAAGGAATTGCACATGGATTACATCCGCGCAATCGAGCGTCAGCAGATCCGCGAGGACATTCCTCAGGTTCGCGTCGCCGACAACGTCAAGGTTCACTACCGCATTAAGGAAGGCGACCGCGAGCGCATCCAGGTTTTCCAGGGTGACGTCATCCGCATGGCCGGCGCCGGTGCCCGCGAGACCTTCACCGTCCGCAAGATGTCCTTCGGTGTCGGTGTTGAGCGTACCTTCCCGCTTCACAGCCCCAAGATCGCCAAGCTCGAGGTCGTCCGTCATGGCCGCGTCCGTCGCGCCAAGCTGTACTACCTCCGCGACAAGGTGGGCAAGGCTGCTCGCATCCCCGAGAAGCGCTAAGAAGATCGCAGCGTCTGTCCACTCGTTTGGACACAAGGGTCACCTTCGGGTGGCCCTTCTTTTTATCTGATTTGCATGCAAGGAGGGCCTGGTATGGCCAACATGACGAGCTCGGTTTCGGCATCGCAGGTTGCCGGAGAGCTGGCGAGCGCAACGTTTGAGGAGATCCCCGCCCTCGTGGAGCATTATCGCGAGGACCCGCGCCAGCAGGTGATCAAGGCTTGCGAGCGTGCTCTTAAGCGCCATGCCAAGGAACTTGCCGAGCGCGAGCGCGTCAATGACATGTACGAGCTTATGCATGAGCTTGGCGGCGATGGGGTGGTCGTTGGTGTCGACGAGGTGGGCCGCGGCTCGGTAGCGGGTCCCTTAACCGTGTGTGCCGTGTGCCTTCCCATGGAGCCGCGCGTCTGGGGCATCAACGATTCCAAAAAGCTCACGCCGGCGCGCCGCGAGTTGCTCTCAGTGAAGATTGCCGAGGTCGCGACGGCGATCGGTTTTTGCCATATCGCGCCTAAGGATATCGATGAGATGGGCATGGCCCGTGCTATCCGTACCGCCGTTGCGGGCGCCGTGGCCGATACGGGACTTGAACCCGACTGCGTCCTCATGGATGGCAACCCCTTGGGCGCTGTTCCTAACGAGCGCGATGTGGTGAAAGGCGATGCCAAGATCGCCTGCATCGCCGCAGCGTCCATCATGGCCAAGGTCACGCGTGACGAGATGATGGTCGAGTACGACGCCGAGTACCCCGAGTACCATCTGGCCGAGTCGAAGGGCTATGCAAGCCCCGAGCATATCGAGGCCATTCGCAAACATGGACTTTGTCCGCTGCACCGCGTGAGCTTTTGCGGAAACTTTCTGCAGACTGAGCGCCTTTTCTAGGTCAATTGTGGAGACAGGGACTTCTGGAGTTTTGTAAACCAGCTGGTAGCGGGCCGTATGCAACACCATTGCTGCGTACGGCCCGTTTTTTGTCGGCATTTGGTCAGCTTTTGGTTTGCTTCCGGTACTTACCCGCATGAAAGGTGCCCTCATCATCGGGGCAATGCAGTGTGCGGGAAAGGAGACCCCATGAGTGCCGCAAGCAAAAAGAGCAAGACGCAGCAGCTCAAGGAGCGTTGGGAAAACGGCGAGCTCGACTGTGGGGCGATGACGCCCGAGTTTATCAAGGGACTCAGTCCCCGCGAGCTGGGCATGCTAGGCGAGCTGATCACCATCGACTACTTTAACGAGCGCGGCTACACCTTGCTGGAGCAGGGTTATCGTTGCACCGAGGGCGAGGCCGATCTGGTGCTGCTCGATGAGCTCGACGATGTCGTGGTGATGGCCGAGGTCAAGACCAGACGCGTTGCGCTGGATTGCAACACGCGGGTCTTTCCCGAGGAGGCCGTGGACGCCCAAAAGCAGCGTCGGTATCGTCGCATCGCAAGTTGCTATCTCATGGAGCACTATCCGCTCAGGTCGATTCGCTTCGATGCCGTGGGCGTCACCATCCGCGGCGGGCATATCGCCGAGATCGAGCACCAGTACAATGCGTTCGATTGGCAGGTGTCGTGATGGCGTTCGAGACGTTTGCCGTTCACGCGGCCTGCATCCGCGGCGTCGAGGCGATTCACGTCACGGTCGAGGTCTCGCTTGCCGGCGGCGTTCCGGGCATTCAGATGCTCGGCATCCCGAGTATGGAGGTGATGGAGTCACGTGGTCGTATTCGCTGTGCGATGCGCTCGGCCGGCTTTGAGATCCCGCGCTCGGGCATTACGGTCAATCTGGCGCCCGGCGATATTCGCAAGACCGGTAGCGGCTTTGATCTGCCCATCGCCATCGCGGTTCTAGCGGCCGATGGGCAGATTCCCCGTGACAACCTCGATCGCTGCCTTATCGCCGGCGAGCTCGGCTTGGACGGTACGGTGCTTCCTGTCAAAGGCGAGGTGGCGTTTCAGCTATTGGCTCGCGACATGGGGCTGTCTTTTATCGCCGGCAGGTCCGACCAGCATGTGCCACTCGCGGGCGTGGATTGCGGCTTTATCGATCATCTGTCTCAGCTTGCCCATGGCATGGGGGATGCCGCACGGCATTACCTGGATTCTGAAGTGCTCGAGGCGACCTTTGAGCCCGAGCTCGACTATGCAGACGTGCTGGGGCAGGAAGTCGCTAAACGCGGCATGGCGCTTGCGGCGGCAGGAGAACTCGGCTTGCTCATGATCGGGTCTCCGGGATCGGGCAAGACGATGCTCGCGCGTCGTATGACCGGCATCCTGCCCGAGCTTTCCGTTGAGGATCAACAGGAGGCGCTGTGCATCCATTCGGTTTTGGGTGAGAACATTGATGGCTTGTTGGCGGGGCACCGCCCCTTCCGCAGTCCCCACCACAGTATTTCGACCGCAGGCCTTATCGGCGGCGGGCGGCCGGTGCATCCGGGCGAAATTAGCCTGGCTCATGGCGGCGTGCTCTTTTTGGACGAGCTTGCCGAGTTTCCCACGGGCGTACTGCAGACGCTGCGTCAGCCTATCGAGCGCGGCTACGTGAGGATCGTACGCGTCGATGGGGCTTTTACCTTCCCGTCGCGCTTTCAGCTGCTGGCTGCGAGCAATCCCTGCCCCTGCGGCTCTTTGGGCGATCGCGAGGTACCGTGTCGCTGCTCGGCGGCGATGGTCGAGCGCTATCGGTCTAAACTGCGCGGTCCTTTGGCCGACCGTATCGACATGATGATCGATGTGACCCGTCCCGACCCTCAAGTGATTATCGAGGGCGCAGAGGGTATGT